>CAZYQJ010000593.1:0-3942 GCA_964649925.1 uncultured Litorilinea sp. | reverse complement strand
ATCCGGTCATCGCTCTCACGGCTGGCCGCCACCACCACCTCAACAGCCTCTTCGCCGATCTTCTTCAATATCTCAGTTTCACCCGCGGCGTACAGCTTCGCCGTATAGGATTCCGCTGGCGCATTGGTCTTGCGCCCTTCCACAATCTGAAAAACCTCGTCTGCTACACTCGCCATAGATTCCTTCAATCACTGATCGCCTGTACAGCATGGTCAACTGGATCAACCGGTCGCGCCGAGGCTGCGAAAAAAACAACTCACAGCCCCCGTATGGCAGGCCGGTCCTGCAGGCTCCACACGCACCAACAGCGTGTCGCCATCACAGTCCACACGCAGATCGACCACGCGCTGGACATGGCCGCTGGTCTCGCCTTTGTGCCAATATGTCTGGCGGCTGCGGCTCCAAAACACCGTCTCGCCCAGGTCCAGTGTACGGCGCAGACTCTCGGCGTTCATCCACGCCATCATCAGCACTTCCTGCGTATGGGCATCCTGCACAACAGCAGGAACCAATCCCGCCTCATTGAACTGGACAGCGGAGAGAAAAGCGTCCTGCGTCAAGGATTCAAACTCACCCATCGCCTGGCCTAGATCAAGTCCTGGTGTGGCATCCGTACCGCCACGTTCTGGCTGCGTAGATAGTCCTTGACCTCCTGCACACTCAGTTGCCGGAAGTGAAACAGGCTGGCCGCCAGCGCTGCCGCCGCGCCGCCTTCCGTCAGCACCTCCGCAAAGTGTTCAGGACGCCCTGCTCCCCCGCTCGCGATCACCGGAATGTGTACTGCGTCGCTCACAGCGCGCGTCAACGCCACATCATAGCCTGCCTGCGTGCCGTCGCCATCCATCGACGTGAGCAGGATTTCACCCGCGCCCAGCGCTTCTACCTCACGCGCCCACGCCACTGCGTCAAGCCCCGTGTTGATGCGCCCGCCGCTGATATACACATCCCATCCCGGCCCGTGCTCGGCCTCCTCGGCCCCGGTGCGCCGCCGCGCGTCAATCGCCACCACGACACACTGGCTGCCAAACCGCTGCGCCGCCTCTTGGATCAACCGCGGCGTGCGTACTGCCGCGCTGTTGATGCTGACCTTGTCGGCCCCTGCCAGCAGAATGGCGCGCATATCCTCCACCGTGCGGATGCCGCCGCCCACGGTGAAGGGGATGAACACGCTGTCCGCCACACGCCGCACCATATCAATCACGATATCACGCGCTTCGTGCGTGGCGGTGATGTCCAGAAAAACCAACTCGTCCGCACCCTCGCGGTCATAGACGTGGGCCTGCTCAACCGGGTCCCCAGCGTCCACCAGATCTACAAAGTTGACACCCTTTACCACCCGGCCATCTTTCACGTCCAAACACGGAATAATTCTCTTTGCCAACATCAACGGGTTCCTTCAGTGGTCTTTGCCCGACGTTGTTGCGCTGCCCGCAAACGGGTCATCCACAGCCTACGCCAGTGAGTGCACCTGCAAATATTCAATGGCGGCGTCCAGGGCAGGTAGTTGCTCAGGTGAGGTCTCGGTCAGCAGTTCCCACGCCGATTGAGCAGATTCCCAGCGCGCCTCACAGTGGTTCTCGCGGCCTAGGTTGATCTCCCCAGAGACCGTCTCTCCCAAATAATAGATCACCGTCCGCTCAATATCATAGTTGCGGATCGTGCATGTGTAGTTCAACTCGATACGACAATCTTCATGCAGTTTGACAACCGGCAGCCCCGTCTCCTCGCGCATCTCCCGCAACGCGCACTCTACATCGCTTTCGCCCTGTTCTACCCCGCCGCGCGGAAACTGCCACTGGTCAAAAAAGAGGTTGAAGAGCAGCAGGAATTCAGGGCCAGACGGGCCGCGACGGTATGGGACAATCCCGGCGCTGCGGCGGCGTAGCGGCTCATGCCCGATCCGGATCGCTTCGCGCAGGTCCAAATTCCCTGTATACAATGCCTGCCCCACGATCACCCCGTCAATGTTGAAATGCTCGTGGTGCTTGAGCAACTTGATATCGCGTATATTCGCGACCCCACCGCTGGCGATCACCTTTAACCCGGTAATATCGCCCAACCGGCTGGATGCTTCGACGTTGACCCCGCTCAACATGGCATCGCGGCTGATGTCGGTATTCACCACGCGGCGCACGCCCAGCGCATGCATCCGATGCCCCAAGTCCACCGCATCCATCGCGCTGGTCTCTTGCCAGCCCCGAATCGCCACCTTTCCATCGCGCGCATCGATGCCCACAACGATTCGGTCAGCACCCCACAGGTCAACCGCATCCGATACCAGCTTTGGATTCTCTACCGCAACTGTCCCCAGCACGACGCGGTCGGCCCCCAACTCCAGAGCCAGCCGGATATCCTCCAGCGTGCGCAGCCCGCCGCCAAACTGAATCGGCACATCCACAGCTCGCCGGATCTCCAGGAGACGTTGCAGGTTGATGGGGAGTTTCTCGGCCAGATGGGTGGGACGATCTCCGGTGCGACCCTGTGTATGCGGCATGTGCAGTGTCGATATCTGCGCCTGAGTCGCTCGCAACGCACCATCAAGGTTTACGACATGCAGCCACTCAGCCCCCTGTTCTTCCCATTGCCGAGCTACCGCAGCCGGATCCTCGCCAAACACCGTTTCGGCGTTTGGATCACCTTGCCGCAAACGCACACATCGCCCATGTCGTAGATCAATCGCAGGATAGATAATCATGAAAGCCCAACCCATACCGACTATGACCAGGGCAGCCCCGGTCGCAACAAAAAGGCCACTCTCAGATGCCGAGTGTGGCAACTGACCTGTATTCTAATCTATACATAATCAACCCTACCGTAACGGTGCATCCTCGTTCAACGAGACGTGCCCGCCGGGTGGCGGATCTCAGGCGCGCGCTGATGACGGTTCCAATGGAAAGTCTTGCACCCACCTCCCGCTTGGAAGTTCGACCGCAGCCACAGCCCCAAACGCCAGCCGCGACCACGCCTCGTAATCCACATGCGCCTGCCCCAGATAGTGTGCGCGCAGCAGGCTGAGTGTCAGGCCATGTCCGACCACAGCCACATTTTGGCCCTTAAAGCGCTGTTGAATGGCCTGCATCGCTGCCAGCACCCGCGCTAACGCATAGCGCGCTGGCTCCCACTCGCCATGCGCCTCATCAGGATTGGCAAAGGCCTGAGCTACATGCGCGCCGTAGTTCTCCACCCATCCCCCACGGCGCAGTTCGTCCAGCCGGCTATCCACCCATACCGGCAGCCCGCGCCGCGCCACGACATCGGCCACCGTCAACCGTGTCTTGGGTTCAGAACTGACCACCACCTGACTGACCCTGTCCCAAAACGGGGCCGCTGCCAGCTTGGCGGCCTGAGCGCGCCCCTCATCGGATAGACCCCACTGATCCGCATCCAGGGTACGCTGTTGTGTCGTTGCGGCATGGGTGATCAAATAGACCAACATCAGGCGTGGGCTAGCGCATATCTGCGGTGACGCGCGCAACCATCTTCATAAAATTCGCCAGGATACGCAACCCAACGGTATGGCTCTTCTCAGGGTGAGGCTGAATCCCCCAAGCGTTCTTATACCGTACAACGCTGGCATATTCAACGCCATAGTCAGTCGCCGCCAGCACAGCGTTTGGCTCCTCCGGTTGGCAGTAGTAGCTGTGGGCAAAGTAGGCATAGACGCCGTCGGGAATACCCTCCAACAGATCATCCTCTTGGCGCCGGTGCAACTGGTTCCAACCGATCTGAGGGACGCGTAACGGGTGGTGGCTCTGCCCCGTCGGATCAGCCATCCGGTCCGGGAAGCGCAGGACGCGCCCCGGGATCAAATGCAGCCCCTCATGCTCGCCCATCTCCTCGCTGCCGTCAAACAGCAGCTGCATCCCTACGCAGATGCCCAACACCGGCAGCCCGGCTTGAACCGCGTCCAGCACCGGCTGCTCCAGCCCCTGACGGCGCAGA
>CAZYQJ010000592.1:0-3942 GCA_964649925.1 uncultured Litorilinea sp. | reverse complement strand
GCGCGCTAGGCGGGACTCACGTCCGATTCATCGGATGGGCCGGGTTTGTTGTGTACGGAATAGATCGGCTGATCTTCCAACACTGTGCCGACCCAGTCCAGGTCGCAGATCGCCTCGATCCCGTCTGCGGTGGTCTCCACGACGATGAAGCCCAGCGCATTGCCTGCTTGGGTCAGACGGCGACCGCCCGTCTTGGATAAGACCTGGTCGATCTCGTCAAACGTCTGCTCTGTACGCTTCCGGGCCTCCCGGATCATGGCCTGGCGTTCTGCCCCGCGCGACCGGCCCTCGCCGCGGCGAACCATATAGGGTGCGGGCAAAATCACCGCGCGCACCTGCTGCTCGCCTGGCAGCGCGGCCAATCGTTCGGCAAACTCGTCGCTGATCTTCGCTGCGTGCCCGTTAGTGTGCCACTGCATAGCGTTCCATCTGCTCCCCTTCTCCGGCTAGGAGGTCAGCGCGGCCAGCGCTTCCCCAGGCCGGACCATACCATGTCCCCAGCGATTGTCCGGGCGACGGTCGGCACCGCCAGGGTGCAAGGCCGTCTCCTTGATGACCTGGGCAATATCTGTGACCGGGGCGTCGGGTTCCGCCGCCATCAAGAGCGCGGCAACACCCGCCACATGCGGAGCCGCCATCGACGTGCCATCCATGTAGGAGTAGTAATAGGCTCCATCAGCGCGCAGGGTAGGTGGGATGGTCGAATAGACCTGCACCCCCGGCGCGGTCACGTCGGGCTTGGTCACCAACTGGTTCGGCTCCTGCCCCGGAAAGACCAGGCTGGCGCCGCTGCTGAAAAAGGCCACGTCCACGCGCGTGCGCGAAAGACGCTCCAGCGCGCCGACAGCCAGGGCATTGTGGGCGTTGCCGGGCGAACTGCTGTTCCCCTGGTTCTCGTTGCCCACGGCGACAATCGGCAGCACGCCGTATTGGTGGATCAACACGTCGAAGACTTCGGTGAACATCGGCTCATAGTAGTTGAAGCCCAGCGACATGTTGATGATCTCCGCCCCCTTCTCGATGGCCCAATCCAGCCCTTCGAGCAGGGTGCGCAACGTCGCATCGCCGACCAACACGCCCGCTACCAGCAGTTGAGCCTCCGGCGCTACCCCAATGCTGACGCCTTCCGGGGTCTGCCCACCTGCAATTGTACCACAGACGTGCGTGCCGTGTGCGCCCGCGTCAAAAGTGGGGGTGGCCGAGATGCGGCGGCCCAGCGGGTCGATGATCACAAAGTCGGCCACGCGCTTGTCCAGGGCTGGGTGATCGCCAAAGACGCCTGTATCCAGCACGCCGATCTTGATCCCTGCGCCCTTGGTCTTTTCCCACACCTGGGGAACCTCCAGGTGTTCCAGCCCCCACGTCACGCCCTCGCGCAACTCGTTGCGCGCCAGTTCGTCGAACGAGATGGTCTGGGGCTTGATGAGATGGATCTGCTGGTTGGGCATGATGGCGATCACGTCCGGCTGGCGCGCCAGCGCAGGGAGCGTGCGCGGGGTCACCTCCACCGTGATGACCGGCAGCGCGCTGTGGCCGATGGGTGAAACCATCAACGCCTCATCGCTCATGCCCAGATAGCCATCGAAGATGCGGCTCTCGATCTCCTTATGCTGCTCGATGCGGGCCTGGACCCCGCGCACACGCTTGCGCGTCTCAAGCCCGCCCGCGGGGGTTTGATAAATGACGACCGCTTCATGTTTGTCGCGGCGCCTGCTTTCGGCAAAGTATGGTTCAAATGCAGGGGATATCTTATCTTCAGGATGCAAAGGCTCTCCTTCCTCCGCCATCGCGATGCGCGGATTGTGGAATGTGGATTAGAACTAGACGAAATCGCCGCTGGTGTTGGGCGCTTGTGGACGCAGCCACGACGATCGCCGTTCACGGGCGCGGAAATAGGTGTATTCGTCCAGGGTGGGCGGCGAGACATTGCCATGCGACGGGTAATGGGCAATGGCCTCTTCGACAATGTCAATCCCCAGTCCCGGCGCATCCGGCACACGCAGATACCCGTCGACAATGGTCGGCTGCGGCTGCATCACCTCGTAACGCTGCGGCACGTCGTCCTCCAGATGCTCCAAGATCAGGAAGTTGGGCAGCGTGGCGCACAGGTGAACCGCCGCCATTTCAGCCACCGGCCCCAATGACCCGTCATGCGGCGCAAAGGTGACATAGTGCGCTTCGGCCAGGGCGGCCATCTTCTTCATCTGCATCAGTCCCCCGGCGCGGCCTGTGTCGGGCTGCACCACGTCGATCAACTCGCGCTCGATCAGTTCGCGCACTCCCCAGATGTGGGCGTGGCGTTCACCGGCAGCGATGGGCAGGTTGACGGCAGCGGAGACACGCGCCAACGCCTCCACATTTTCGGGCGCAACCGGGTCTTCGTAAAAGAGCAGATCATACTCCTCCAACGCCTGGCCCATGCGGATGGCGTCCTTGGTGGTGAGCCAGGGCGGGCCGTGGATGTCCACCATGATATCCACGTTGGGGCCGACCTCGCGGCGGATCTCCGCGACCTTGGCCAGCGGTTCGCTGACGCCGCCGGTCTTGAGGGCTGTGAAGCCCCGGTCTACCAGTTCACGCGCCCGCTCGGCGGAATGGGCATGGGCATAGAGCCGCACGCTGTCACGAATCTTGCCGCCCAGCAGGTCACAGACCGGACGATTTAACGCCTTGCCCTTGATGTCCCACAGCGCCATGTCGATGGCGGCCAGCGCGCCGCCGCCCACGACGCCGGTCATGCCGTGGCCCATCATGGCGAGAAAGAGCTTTTGCCAGATCCGCTCGATCTCAAACGGGTCTTCACCGATCAGCAGCGGCGTCAGGTCGCGCACCGCGGCTTCCACCACGCGCGGCCAGCCGCTGCCCTCGCCCACGCCATAGATGCCCTCATCCGTAAAGACCTTGATAAAGAGCCAATTGCGCGCTTTCCAGCCCGAGGAATCAGGTACGTTGGCATGCATCAGGAAAGTCTTAATGTCCGTGATCTTCATAACGCTCCCCTTGGCGGCAGTTCGCAATCATCGCGCCCTGGCCGCTGTTGATTCGCTAAATATATTGACGTTGGAAGTTGAAAAGAGTGACGAGTATGCAGAGAATGGTGTGGTATTCTAGGTGGTATAGATGATCGGTATTTCCATCGCCCAGCGTCAGCCGCGCAGGATTTCAAGCAGCCGGTCAAGCACGACCTGTTCCTCGCCATCGGCCAGCGTCATGGGGTTGAGAAAGATCGCATCGCTGCCCGATGAGGCTACATGGATCGACGGCGACCCGTTCATCAACTGCTCGACCACCTGGTCACGGCTGAGACCGGCCTGGTCGCGGTCAATGACCACCCTGGCGCGCGGCAGCGGCTGCCCAGCCTCGTTGGGGAAAGAACGCTCGGCATGGACGCCCTGCACCTGGTTGAGCGCCGCGCACCAGCCCGCTACCACTTCCTCATCCTGCGAAGCGCGCGCCTCATGGTCGCGTGCCAGATAGAGCTTGACTGCGGTGAGCAGCCCGACCATCTCTTCCTTGCCGACCTTCATGGGGCGGCCAATGCTGTGGTTGGGGTTGCCGTTGACGCGCATGGCTTCGATGAGATCGCGACGGCCTACCACCAGCCCCGACGACTGCGGCCCGCGCAGGTCTTTGCCGCCGGAGAAGATCGCCAGCGCCGCGCCCATCTGGGTAAAACGCCACAGGTTTTCCACCGGCGGAACCTGGGCCGCGGCATCCACCACGACCGGCACGTCAAAGCGGTTGGCGATCTCGATCACCGTCTCCAGCGGCAGGTCGCCGCGCCCGGTCATTGCGCCTTGAAACCAAAAGATGGCGGCAGTCTGGTCGTTGATCGCCCGCTCCAGTTCCCACGGTGCGGTATGACCGGCATAGCCGATCTCGACGATCTTGACGCCGACCTGACGCACAGCGTGGTCATAGCCGTTGCGGTGCGACTTGTGG
>CAZYQJ010000591.1:0-3943 GCA_964649925.1 uncultured Litorilinea sp. | reverse complement strand
TACGCCCACCCCTTATAGCCCTGTCGGGCCGGAACTTGACCTGGTCGCGCCGGGCGGCGGTTCTGGCATCTCAATCTTGAGTACTTGGGCGCGGCTGGTCGCTGATAAATGTGGAGGAGATCTGTTGCAGACCGTGGACGGCGGCATCTACTGTCCCAAAGACGGCACCAGTATGGCCGCAGCGCTGGTCACCGGCGTGGCTGCGCAACTCTGGTACACGAACCGCGACTTGAGCGCAGAACAGGTGCGTGGACTCCTCCTGCAAAGCGCCGCGCCGCTGGACGCCTCAGCAACGCGCGTGGGCGCGGGCCGGTTGGATGCCGCCGCCGCCATGCGTTACACCGTCCCGGCGCAGCTTTTTGTCTCGCAGAACCAGTTCAAGCTCGCCTACCCGCAAGACAGCGCACCGCAGCGTGTGTCGCTGACGCTGGAAAATGACAGCCTCGATCCTATTGCCTGGACGCTTGCGCCGCGGCGCGATCTGACCTGGCTGGCCAGTGAGACGCCCAGCGGGACAGTCCGCTATGGAGAACCGGCGCAGACGAAGCTGGTGATCACGCCCACGCAGCTATCGCCGGGGGTGCATTCGGCTAACTTGATGCTGACCAGCACCTACAGCGGCGGCATAACCGAGGAACGGCTTTTGCCGGTGGACGTGACCATCTATGCAGAGATGCCGCCGCAGAGCTATCTGCCGCTGGTGACAGTGGCCGACGCGGCGCTGCCTACCTGGCTGGAGCCGGGACCACAGGGACGCACATCCCTTGCGCTTTCCGGCAGCGATGATGTGGGCTACCGGCTGCCCTTTGCATTCGAGCTATATGGGCAGGCGATCACCGAGACACGTATATTTGCCGATGGCTTTATCACCTTCCCGGCAGACGTGATCGAATCGAGTCTGCCCAACCGCTGTTTCGCCAACTGGGTACAGCCGGGGGCAGGCGTCTATGGCTGGTGGGCCGACCTGGACCCCGGCGCAGGGGGCGAGATCTCTATATTTCAACCGGATGCCGATCGCTTCGTCGTGGAGTATGATAACATCCCGTCGGCGGCAGGGGTCAGCCCCGCGTATGTGGTTAGCTTTCAGATCGCGCTGCACCGCAGCGGGCGCATTGACCTGAACTACCGTGAGATGCCTGACGACCTGCTTATGCCGCCGCAGGCGACCGTCGGCGTGCGTGTGCAAGCGGGGCGCTTCTATAACCAAGTCGCCTGCCATGCCGGAGATGCATTGTTGGGCAGCCTGCCCCGCACCAACGAATCATTGAGCTTTGAAGCAAAGGACTTGTACTGATGGGCGCAGTGGATCATCGCCAGCAAGCCGCGAGCCAGGGGAGTGTATCACTGGCTGTTGTCACTGTCAGCGACACGCGCACGCCGGAAACGGATGTCAGCGGCCAGTTGATCCGTGAACTGGCCGAAGCCGCGGGTCACCGCATCGTCGCACACCGCATCGTGCGCGATGAGCCGGACCAGGTGGCGGCGGCGCTCGACGAACTCGCTGCGGGGGAGGCGCGGCTGATCATCTTCAACGGCGGCACAGGCATCAGCCGCCGCGACCGCACCTATGACGTAATCAGCCGGGCGATTGAAAAGCCGCTGCCCGGTTTTGGCGAACTGTTCCGCATGTTGAGCTATCAGGAGGTCGGCGCAGCCGCCATGTTAAGCCGCGCTACAGCCGGAGTCTATCAGGGTAAGGTACTCTTTAGCACACCAGGGTCGCCCAACGCCGTGCGCCTGGCCATGGAAAAGCTGATCCTGCCCGAAATTCAACACCTGGCATGGGAGTTGGTGCGGTAGGATCACATTTGCTGACGTATATTTTGTTACTGGGTAGGGCCGTTTTTCGACGGAGAATTCCTTGTGGACGAACTCGAACGGGTCCAGGAACGCCCCGGCTGTCTGGCCGGTATTCTGAAGCTGTTTGCGCTCGGTGCGGTCTATGAGTGGCTGCAACGCAATGTTGGCTTTGGCCGCGGCTGCCTGGGCGCACCCTGCGGGATCATCTTGTTTATCCTGCTGATCGTCTTTGGCTGTTCGATCATCTTTGGCACAAACTGGCTAGACTTCGGCTTCTAGCCGCATCCAATTCTTGCGGCCATGTTGGATAAGACCCACCTCTTTACAGCGCGCACCGGCGGCTATTGGAACTATCGGGTGCCGGGTATCCTCTGCACACCGCGCGGCGTGGTGCTGGCGACTGTAGAGGCGCGCCGCGGCCAGGGGGGTGATTGGGACGGCAACGATGTCCTGCTGCGCCGCAGCCTGGATGGCGGCCTCTCTTGGGAGGACCCGATCCCCGTGGTGCGCTGTGACAACTACGGCCCAGGGCCGGTCAGCAACTTTGTGCTGATCGCCGACCGCCACACCCGCGGCGTCCACGCGCTCTACTGCCACAACTATGCCCGCGTCTTTGCCATGCACAGCGCCGACGACGGGGCCACCTTCACCGCTCCCGCCGAGATCACCGCGGCGCTGGAAGCGTTTCGCGATCACTATCCCTGGCGCGTGATCGCCACCGGGCCAGGGCATGGCATCCAACTCGATCATGGGCGGCTGGTCGTGCCGGTATGGCTGTCGGACGGCAGCGGCGGCGAGTTTGGCGCGGGGAAGCTAGGCCATCGCCCTTCGGCGGTCGCCTCGATCTACAGCGATGACCACGGGCAAAGCTGGCAGTGCGGCGCAATCGTCGTGGCGCATGGGGATCAAGTGCGGAATCCCAGCGAAACCGTCGCCGTCCAGTTAAGCGATGGACGCGTCTTGTTCAACATTCGGTCTGAATCGCCTGAAAACCGCCGCTTGATCGCCACCAGCCCCGACGGCGCACACAACTGGACACAGCCCGTCTTTGACGATGCGCTGCTGGAGCCGGTCTGCATGGCAAGCCTGCTGCGGCTTTCCAGCGCGTCGGCGTCCGGCGCGCGGGAACTGCTCTTTGCCAACCCCGACACGCTGGAAAATGACCTGGTTGCGCCCGGCGGCCATCTGGCGCATGACCGGAAGCGGCTCACTGTCAAACTCAGCCCCGACGATGGCCGCACCTGGACGCACGCCAAAGTGCTGGAAATGGGGCCGTCCGGCTATTCGGACTTGGCCCAAACGCCGGACGGCACAATTCTCTGTATCTATGAGAACGGGATGTTATCCCGCATGACTGATACGCACTGGATTACGGTAGCACGCTTTGATCGCGCCTGGTTGGAGACAGCGTAAGGCCTGAGCCGAACTGTCCCTTCTGTCGCTTAGGATCGGCGGCGTCTGGTGAAGAGAACACTTCCGCCGAGCGCCGACACGACCGCCGCAATCGTCCCGAGGATCATGGCGAGAGGTGTCCCCGCACCGGTGGACGGCAAGTCATCCGGCGCGCCTCCCTTGGCCCCGGCATCGGGCGCCGGTGCAGGCTCTTCCTCTGCCGCCGGTGTGGGTTCAGCATCATCTGCCTCTTCCTCGGCTGCAGGTGTGGCTTCCGCCTCTGCTTCTTCTTCTGCCGCGGGGGTCGGTTCAGCTGCTGCTTCTGCCTCGGCTTCTTCCTCGGCTACGGGTGTGGCTGCAGGCTCTGCTTCGGCTTCCTCTTCGGCCTCGGGCGTGGCTTCGGCTGCGTCATCCTCTTCTTCCGCGACGGGGGTCGGTTCGGCCTCCTCTTCCGGCTCCGGCGTTGCTTCCTGAGCGGCCATCGTTTCCGCCTCAGCCTCTTCCTCGACGGCGGGTGTCGCTTCGGCCTCTTCAGCGGCCTCCGGTGTCGCCTCTGCTTCCGCCTCTTCCTCTGGTTCGGCTGTGGGTTCAGCCTCTTCTGCTTCTGCGCCAGGGGCCTCGGTGGAGGCAGCGGCCTCAGCCTCTTCCTCCGCCGCGGGTGTCGGCTCGGCGGGCGGCGCGGCGGAGAACATCGCCATAACAATGTCATCGTCGAGGGTCAGCGGCATATCGGCTCCTGGGAACTCATAGA
>CAZYQJ010000590.1:0-3945 GCA_964649925.1 uncultured Litorilinea sp. | reverse complement strand
CAGGCTTCCAGGCTCAAGGAATCGCGCTCTATCTGGGAGAAGATCCCCAGCCCGATGGGCAGCGCAGCCAGCGCCACCAGCCCGCTGAGCGGCAGGTCTGTCAGCACCACGACCAACAAAATGCCGATATGCGCCAATACGGTCACCAGCGCACTGATGTCCAGCGAGCGCGCCAGCCCCAAATTCACCGTCAACGTGCGTTTGTGGATCAGCCAATCGCGGCGGAAGTATACAGCATTGTAGTTGAAAAAGAAGAGCGTGGTCAGCAAGCCAAAGGGGATGCCAATCAGCAGCGGCAGCGTCGACACCATCTGCGCCTGGACGTAGTAGCTGCCCAGGAGTGGGAGCAGCCCCAGGCCCAAAAAGACGCCAACCTCGCCCAACCCCCAGCCACGATAGCCGTACCTGACGGGCAGCAGTAGCGCAGCCCACAGGATCAAAAATCCAAACCCGCTGAAAAAGAGAATCGGCCACCCGGCCAGCACCGCCAGCCACAAACTGCACAGCGCACCAATTGCCAGCAGTATCCGTCCCAGATCGCGCACTGTGGCGAGCCTAAAGACGCCACGCTCGATCAAGCCATACCCGCTGTACAGCGGGTCCGGGACAGGGCGTGCGCCCGGACGGCGGCTAAACTGATAGTCCGCATAATCGCTGAGCGCGGCAAATCCCCAGCCGCTCATCACCAGCCCCATCAACGCCATGACCAGCGCGGCGAGGCTCAACTCCCCCGTCTGCCACCAGGCCAGCACATTGCCGACAACCACCGGCGTCATCAACGCGGGCGTGGTCTCTACGCGCACAAGCCTTGCCAGAGCTTGCACCGGCGAACGCGGCGGGCGTTGCAACAACGCCGAAGCCGAACGGGCCTCTCGCCGCCGTTCATGCTCAGACGCAATCGGTTGGGTGGCGCGAAATTCACGGTCTAGCAGTTGCACAGTCTGTCCTGCATTTCTAAGGAATCTGGCAGCGCCCTGGAACGCTTAGCGCGCATTTTACCATTTCTCTGGCGGCACGTCAACATATATGTCAACTATTTCTGCGCAGAAGATAGTTATCAGTTGTCAGTAGTCAGAGCCGGAAACCGTAGGCCAGGCTTGCAGCCTGGCATGCTCACCTATCGAGACTATGCCCGGCAATGCACATGCTGTCGAGTTGCAAACCCGCCCTACGATGTACGCTCTGTTCTGACAACTGGCTACTGACTACTGCCCTCCCACGGCGCGCCAAAGCTCGAAGAGCGGCGTACCGTCACGCTGTGTAAAGACCTCCGCACGCACAGCCTCCAGCCCTGCGGCTTCCGCTGCCGCCAGAAACGCCTCTCTCCGTCCCTGGAAGACCGTCTGCCCCGGCGCGTGCAGCAGATAGACCGTATTGGGATCGGGCAAAAAGTGCGCCAATCGCTGCTCAAATCCGTCATCCGGTTCTGCAGGGGATTCATAGCCAAAAATCTCGATAGGCCGCACCGATCCCGCGCTCAGGTATCGCACTGTGGCATCCATGCCCCAATCCAACGCCACAGGCGCGCCCAGACCGTTGTAACGCAGATAATAGGCCAGATCATAGCTGGCGTCAGAGTGGTCGCTCAACCCGCCGCTGCGCGCCAACGCTTGATGGTACAGCACCGAGGCGCGCACGTCCAACAGCACCCACAGCACAATCGCTGCTACTGCCAGCCAGCGGCGCGGCGCGACCTGTTCCAGCCACACAGCCAGCCCCCCCGCGGCCAGCGCCACCACCAACGGCTGCACCAGCGCATAGTGGGTCACAAAGAGGTCGCTGATCGTAAATAAGCTGGCGGCAAAGACCGCGGCCACCAACGCCAGCGCGGGCAGCATCCGCCGCGGCTGCGTGATCATCCCCAGTACAGTGGCGGCAAGCGCCAGCCAGGGCGCAACCGGGTTGGCGGCCTGCCCGCCCAGATACCAAAAGTGATCCCCGCGCAGGCTTTGGCCCAACTGCGCCAGTCGCACCTGTGCGTTGTCCAGCAGGTTGAGATTGTCAACCCCATAGTAGCTCTGGCCTGCGTTGCCCGCCAGGGCCGTCCATGTGCCGCCCGTCTGTAGATTGAAGATCGCCAGTGGGATCAGCGGGACGCTAAGGGCCAGCACCGCGCCCGCTATCGCCAGAGGGTGCGCGCCTTCTGCCTGCCGCCGCTGCCACCCAACGACCGCCATCAGCAGCGCAAACGGCCCCACCACCCAAACGGCCAACAGCTTGGCATAGAGCGCCAGGCCCGCGGCCAGCGCACAGAGGATCAGCCGCCGCGCCCGCCCGTCGTCCAGCCAGCGCACCCCCTGCCAGATCATCAACCAGACAAACGGCTGCATCAGGTTGGTGACGAAAATCCCCTGGCGGCTCCAAAAGACAAAGCTGGGCGATGCAGCCACCAACCACCCCGCGGTGATCCCAGCCCAACTGGGCGGGCCTCCCCCGCGCTGCCAGGCTGTCACCGCGCGCTCCATCAAGACCAGCGCGGCCAGCCCAGTCAACACGCTCAATGCGCGCAGGTTGGGCACGCCGATGCCGGTCAGCGCCAGAAAGGGCAGCGCCAGATAGACGCCCAGTGCGCCGATATAATCTTGTACCATCAAGGGAAGACGCATGCCCCCTACCACCAGGGCAGCATCACGAAACGCGGTGACCGGGCTGCCGGTCAGCAATTCGACGGCATTGACTCCGGCCTCTTTGGCTTCGTCATAGTGCAGGCCGGGAAGCCCCAGTTGATATCCTGCGAGGATCAGATACAGCAGGCAAGCCGCCGCCAACCAGGCCCAGCGACCGCGGCCCGATGAGACAGCGTCAACAAGTCTCGAACGCTGGTTGACCGCACGCACGCCTGCCTACTCGACCGTGAGGTAGACTTCGCTGACCATGCTTTGATAGTTCCAGCCGCTGGCATAGATACGCACGCTGTTAAGCCGGGCCGGACGTGTCTCCGCCAGCAAATCCATCAGATTGGGCGATTCGTAGGTATACCAAATATAGGGTGGGATCTTCTCGCCGTTGATGATACGCCAGTTGGGGTCTTCCGGGTCGCGATAATAAAAGCCGTGCCCCCAGGTCAACACCTTGCCGTAGATATCGGTATAGGTGATCTCCACACGCAGCGGAAACTCGGAACTCAGATAACCCGCGCCCGACAGGCTTTGGTGCAGCAGTTTGACATCCAACTGGATACGCAGCGAATCATAGATGTTGACATCCCGCTCCACCTCCTGGGTAATGCCGACCTCAGTGGGCACGTTTTCCTCGCCCTGGCGGATGAAGTGGGCAATCCTGCGCCCTTCGCGCTCCACAATGCGGACGCTGCCGGGAATCACGTTATCGGCGATCACATAGCTCTGCCAGGTGTTGAGCATCGGCTCGGAGAAATCGCCGTTCGCCAGCAAATTCTGCTCGGCGGATTCAGGGTCGTGGGCGAAATCAGTGGTGGTCATCCAGGCGCGCAGCCCGGCGTTGACCGTGATCTCCCCCTCGTCGCCATGGGTCAAAACAGCCTGGCCGGAACGCACGATGAGATCGGTTCGTTCGGCGTTGACCGACACCTGATAGCTGCCCGCGGCTAGGTCGATCACCCCGTGGGGCGTCTCCAACGCCACTCGCAGCGAGCGACCTTCACCGCTGTTCGAGAAGATGCGCGCCTGCCCGCGCTCCAGTCGCAGGCGTACTTGATACGGTTCGGGGCTGCGCGCAAACAAGGGGCGGCGGACCCGCAGCACGTCGAGCGTCGTCCCGGCGTACAACTGCACGCTACCCAGGGCATCCTCGGGCGAAGAGCCTAATAACGCCAGCGTCCCCTGCGCAGAGTCATCCCCGGCGACAATGCGGTTGCCCTCGGTGATGCCATCGCGGATGTTGGTGACAGCCACCGCCTCGGATGTGGGGTTGGCGTAGAGCAGCAGCGTCCCCAAGGTGGGTTCCAGCCGCGCCTCCTGGCGCGCC
>CAZYQJ010000589.1:0-3949 GCA_964649925.1 uncultured Litorilinea sp. | reverse complement strand
TGGAGGTGGTGGGCCGCAACCAGGCGGGTGACTGGTATCAGCTATCAAGTGGCGCGTGGATTGCGGCGTTTTTGGTCAACAATGCGCCAGGGGGTCTGCCTATCATGAATGCGCCCACCCCGCCAACGACGCCTGTCGACCCGCCCGAAGTTTGTGACCCCAGCTATCCGGATGTGTGCATCGCGCCGCCACCGCCTGATCTGGACTGTGGAGATATTCCCTACACACGCTTCCGTGTGATTGGCGACGACCCGCATCGCATTGACGGCGACGGGGATGGGATCGGCTGTGAGGGGGAGAGTGCGCCGGTTCTGGCAGAACCAGAGACACACAATGAGCCGGTGTCCGTGCCTGAAGCGGCAGAGCCGGAAGCCGTGCCGGAGACACCTGCTCCCGACCGGACGGGCTGTGACCCCAGCTATCCGGATGTCTGCATTGCTCCTTATCCGCCCGACCTGGACTGTGGCGACATCCCCTACCGACGCTTTCAGGTGCAGCCACCCGATCCGCATCGCTTTGACGGCGACAAGGACGGGCTTGGGTGTGAGAGCTAGCCACATGTAACAACTCAAGACGCCTCACGGGGCGAAGCTTCTTCTTCCGGCTTCGCCCCGTGAGGTAGCCAGGATTTGTTGATTTTCCTGTAGGTGAAAGGACGTCTGATGTTGCTTCGTTTGCGTATGGTGGGTTTGGCGTTAGTGGTCGCGATTATGCTCGCTGCACCTGTGTTCGGGGCGTCACTGTCCCAGACCGCAGATGAGGTTGTGACCCTCCAAGCCCAGTCGACCATCACGTTGACCTTGACGATGAAGGACGGCGAAATCTACCAAGTGCCGATGGTGCTCGACATCGAGACAGTACAAGGTCAAGATACTGCAACAGTCGAGATTACCGATGTCACAGTGGATCACCGCAACAACTATCTGGTCGAGGTTGAGAATATTGGTCCGGTCACGGCGACTGTGCAGTTTGCAGGGGAAGGGGCGCTCACGGAAACGACGCCCATCACCACGCTCACGGCGGGTCCGATTCAGGTCACAGCCACCGGGCGCGGGCGGCTGAACGTGCGCAGTGGTCCTGGCACGGACTATGCCGTAGTGGGTCAGGTGGCGGCCGGGGATGAACTCCTCGTGGTGGGGCAGAATGCGGATGGAAGTTGGCTTGTGCTGGAAGATGGTGGATGGATCGCGGCGTTTCTGGTCGACGGCGATACATCGAGTGCGCCGCTAGTGCAGTCCACGCCTACCCCGACACCAGTTCCGACGGTGACACCTATACCGGTGGCCACCGAATCCAGCCCAGCGAGTACGGTGCAGCCCTCTGCAGCACCTGCGGAACCGATGATCGCCGTGGGTACAGAGGGGGGCATTGAGTTGGGTGAACCAGTCGTCTTCGATACCGGCGGTTTCGCCACGGTAGGCGTATTGGTGCGAAACACAACGAATCTGGTAAAGTCATTTTCCGTCCAGGCGACCTACAAGAGCGGTGACCAGATTTTGGCCGTGGCATGGGGTGCAGTCAACGACCTGCTGCCAGGCCAAACGCGAGCGGCGTTGCTGCTGACCCAGGATACGATTCCCACCAGCTTTGATTCTGTCCGTGTCAACGTAGACACGATGGTGCGCGAAAGCAGGACAACGGACGGAGCTGAAGTTGCTCGCAAGCTGACCTTTGGACCGGTGGTTGTTCGCAACGACGCTGGTTTGGCAACTGCCAGAGTGGAAGTCACCAACCATGACAGCGCTCCCCACACGTTCAGCGTCCAGACAACGTTCACGCAAGGTGGCAAGCTTGTCGCTCTCGGCAGTGGAGCTGTCAACAACCTCGGGCCAGGGCAGACCAAAACGGCCATGCTGCTCATCCAGGGCAACCCAGCAGGCGCTGAGATCCAGACTGCCGTTGAGACAGTTGTAGAGTAGATTGGGTAGTAGTACTGCCTTCCCCATGGGTGCCCTTCCTGCAACCACTCGAGTGGCCAAGCGGGGAGAGCATCTAGAGGAAGGCGAATTCCGGCAGCAGGCTTACGCCGTCTGCGACCAAGCCGGCCTCGCCCGCGCAACCGATTCCGGCCGGAAATGGGGCTTCTGCATCGATACAGCCGGCAGCGCCTCCGGCCGGTGCATCCGTGCGCCACACCCCCACTACGGCAGGGGCGGTCACTGCGGCAGTTCCACGCGCCACGCTGGTTCCGGCCGTAGCGTCGCCGCTCGCTGCTCAGTCGCCCCAGTCGCTCGCTGTCCGAGCTCAGCCCAGCGCGCTTCATGCAACTGGTGGCAGGGCTCTATCGGCAGCTGGGCTACGCGACCGAAGTGTCTGGCCGGCCTGGCGACGGCGGCATCAATATCATCGGCCGCCACGCAGCTAATGGCGAGACTAAGACAATCCTGATCCAGTGCATCCACACACCGGAGATCACGCTCGATGAGCCACTGATCAGGCGCTTGCTCGACCTGTGGCAAAGCCACCGCCAGGCCAAAGCCGCGATCCTGGTCACCTCAGCCAGCGTCACGCCTGCAGCCCAGGACCTGGCCACCCGCCAGCGTATTGTCTTGCTAGACTACACCACCCTCCAGCGCGCGCTGAACGCCGCCGTACAGCCCTCGTACGCGCAAGATGGGAAGCCATAGGGCAACTCTATGTGGAGAACCGCGTAACTGGCGCGCCGCTGCATTCAGAAGATGCCTTAAGCGTGGTGGGAGATCAGGGGCGAAAGGGGTGCGGCCTTGCGTGCTCATTCCACCGCTGGCCAAAGTACAGCGAAGTCGCAGTAACCCGCATTGCGAATGGCAGGGTCAGGCGCGAAGCGAGACAGGGAACTTAGTGTGGGAATGTATCTCGGGGCTTCATAGTCCCTGACGCTACCTTACATGCTAGGCGTGGTATGATGGGAGATATAGCCCGGTACGGGTGCTGTCTACCTGATCTACGTGGCCCTCCTGGAGAAATCTTTATGGTTGCTGACACCATGCCATCTGGCGCCCAGCTCGACACGGCCGTCGCACGGCTGCACGAGCTCCAAATCCGTATTAAAACGGACAGTCTGGACCTACCAGTTGAACCTTCGTTGACGGCTAAGGAGGAGGTGCTGGCGCGTTTCCAGCCGCTCTTTTCTGCCGACCATCTCCCCCTGCTGACTGAAGAGGAGTTCCGCTCGTTCCTCATTTTTCGCAACAACCGCCACTGGAGCGGCTTGCAGCGGCTAGGGCCCGGCATCTGCGCTGATATGGGGCGACTGCGCGAAGGGCTCGCTGTGTTGCTTGACCCGTCTCGCCCCATCGTTGAGCGCTATGATTACGCCATCAGCCACGTCCCCCACATGGGCCGCGCTGTGGCTACGGCCATCCTGCACGTCGCTGACCCAGACCACTACGGTGTTTGGAACAGCACATCCGAGGCCGGACTCAAGGCGCTGGACCTGTGGCCCCGCTTCGACCGCAGCGAGAAGGAGGGCCGCCGCTACCAAACGATCAACGCGACCTTGGTCCGGCTGGCGCAGGCGCTCTCGATTGATCTATGGGTCTTGGATGCGCTCTGGTATTACCTGCTGGCCTTCCAAGAGATGTCAGAACCGGCGGATGAGGACGCACTAGAGGTGTTGGAGGAGCTAACCGAGGCTGCCCTTTCCCTCCCATCGGATGTGCCGCCCACACAGCCACTGTCAAGCAGCCGCCAGCGCTTTGGGCTGGAGCGGCATCTGCATGAATTTCTACGCGACAACTGGGACCAGACTGAGCTGGGGCGGGAATGGGCACTGTATCGTGAACCGGGCAACGAACTGGCCGGGTATGAATACCCGTGCGGGGTGGGGCGCATCGACCTGCTCGCCCACCACCGCTATGCAGGCACCTGGCTGGTCGTCGAACTGAAACGCAACCAGAGCGGGGACCAGACGCTCGGCCAGGTCATGCGCTATATGGGCTGGGTCAAGCGCCATCTGGCCGAAGCCAAT
>CAZYQJ010000588.1:0-3951 GCA_964649925.1 uncultured Litorilinea sp. | reverse complement strand
ACCGTCACGCTTTCCTTGTTGCGGTTGGCACAGAGGAAATAGGCGCTTTCGCCGTCAGCAGTAAAGGGAGGACCCCAGCGGCGCGTGTCGTCGCCGCGTCCGGGCTGTTCAATTTTGATGACACGGGCGCCAAGGTCGCCCAGCAGCATGGTAGCATAGGGGCCAGCCAGCACACGGGACAGATCGAGTACGGTGACGCCTTCCAACGCACCAGCCATGACACGCCTTCTATGGGATGTCGGGAGGGGCCTGAGAACCACTCAGGCCCACTTGACAAGGTTCGGTTCAATGATGTGTAGTTGATCGGGATGGTATGGGCGCACGCGCACCCCTATGGTGAAGGAGCCGCTGCCTTGGGGCGAGAATTCCCCGCTGTAGAGGACGGCCCCATTATCCGCGCTGCCTGTGGGCTGCATGGGCTGTAGGCGAGGCGTGACGAGTTCCCCATCAGTCACTTGCTCGCTGGTTACCATCTCGACCACTACCTGGTCCTGCGAGATGCCGTTGAGCCAGACCTTTGCCTGCACCGGCACAGATTCGCCCACCCTGACGCGATCGAGGGCCAGCGGCATCCGTTCGATATGGACGTTCCCCCAGCGATTGCGGATATCGGACTTCCAGCGGGTGATCTCTCTCGCCACCGCAAACTGGTCCTGATGGTAGCGATCCCCTGTGACGGCTGCAGGCAGATAGTACTTCTCCGTGTATTCGATCACCATGCGGCGCATACTGAACTGCGGGGCACAGGTGCGAATGGCGTTCCGCATCACCTGAACCCAGCCATGCGGTACGCCTTCCGTCTGGGCGCGATCAAAGTACAGCGGAATCAAGACTTCTTCCAGGGTCGTGTAGAGGCTGTAAGCGTCGGCGTCGTCCTGGGTCTCGCTGTCTTTGTACTCGCGTTCTTCGCCAATGGCCCATCCGTTTGTGCCGTCAAAGCCTTCGGCCCACCAGCCATCCAGGACGCTGAAGTTGGGCACGCCGCTGAGGGCAGCCTTTTGCCCGCTGGTCCCGCTTGCCTCGCGCGGGCGGCGCGGCGTGTTGAGCCACACATCCACCCCCGCAATCAAGTGGCGGGCGATGTTCATGTCATAGTTTTCGACAAAGATGATCTTGCCCGCCAGGTCTGGGTCCAGGCTGCACTCGTAGACCTGCTGGATCAGGGCCTTGCCCGCCTCGTCGGCGGGATGCGCCTTGCCGCTGAAGATGATCTGGACAGGCCGGTCCGGGTCGTTTACCAGCTTGCGCAACCGGTCCACATCATGGAAGATCAGCGATGCACGCTTGTAGGTAGCAAACCGTCGTGCGAACCCAATCGTCAACGCCTGTGGATTTAAAATCCGCGCCGCCTCGTCGACGCGTTGCGGCCCCTCTCCGTGGCGCAGCAACTGACGCTTGACCCGCTGGCGCACAAACTGGATCAACTCCTCTTTGCATGCCTGATGCGCTGCCCACAGTTCTTCATCAGGGATGGCATCAACCTCTTCCCACATACTGGGATCTTCTGCGTGTTCTTCCCAGTCTTGGGGCAGATAGCGGCTGTAGAGTTCCTTTAGCTGTGGCACAAGCCATGTTTGTGTGTGTACGCCATTGGTGATGGAGGAGATGGGGACTTCTGCGGCGGGAGTCTCCGGCCAGAGGAACTTCCACATATCCCGACTCACCGCGCCATGCAGCTTGCTGACGCCGTTCGCATAGCCACTTAGCTTGAGCGCCAGCACCGTCATGCTGTACTGCGGGCCCCAGGGCAGTTCCTGGCGCGCGTACTCGATGAAACGATCGCGGTCCAGTCCTAGTTGTCCCCAATACTGCCAGAAGAACTTGTCCACCAGTTCAAAGGCGAACGAGTCGTTGCCTGCGGGCACAGGGGTATGTGTAGTAAACAGCGTATTGGCGCGCACAGCCTCCGCCGCTTCGTCAAAGGTCAGCCCTTCTTCCTGTACTTTGCGGCGGACGCGCTCCAACCCTAAGAATGCGCTGTGCCCTTCGTTCATGTGCCACACCGCGGGCTGGTAGCCCAGCGCAAACACGGCGCGTACGCCGCCGATGCCCAGCACGATCTCCTGGCTGATCCGCATCTCACGGTCGCCGCCATAGAGGCGTGCGCTCAGTTCCCGGTCTTGCGGCACATTGAGGGGGACGTCTGTATCCATCAGAAACACGGGCACGCGCCCTACCTGGATGCGCCACACCTTAGCGTAGACGGTGCGTCCAGGCAGGTCAACGTTGATCAGCACTTCGTCACCGTTCTCATCCAACGCCGGGCGGGCAGGCACTTCGGCAAAATCGATCTTCTCATACTCGGCCTGCTGCATCCCCTCTGCATCGATGCGCTGGGTGAAGTACCCCTGCGGATAGAGGAAACCAACGCCGATAAAGGGCAGACCCAGGTCGCTGGCGGCCTTGCAGTGGTCTCCGCTCAAGATCCCCAGGCCGCCGCTGTAGATGGGCAGTGATTCATGCAGGCCAAACTCGGCGCTAAAATAAGCTATACACTGGTCGTGCTTATCACCGTGCTGGCGGCGATACCAGGTATCCGCGTTGGGATCCATGTAGCGGTCAAACTCGTCCAGACAGCGGTGGTACGCTTCGAGATAGGAGGCATCCACTGCCGCTGCATCCAGCCGTTCCTGGCTGACGTGATGCAACAGACGGACGGGATTGTGGTTAGTGGATTCCCATAACGCCGGGTCCAAGCGGGCGTAGAGTGCTTGCGCCTCCGGCTGCCAACTCCACCACAGGTTATAGGCGAGTTCTTCCAGCCGGGCAATGGCCGGTGGCAGCGTCGGAAGCACCGCGATTTTTGCAAACACATTCATAGAAATAAGTTCCCTGGCGGTCTAGACCCGCCTTAACGTAAGATTCGTAGGATTGTGGGGTTACGCCAATAGCGTCCATCCCGGTGAAGCAGTTCATCTGCTTCTTTTGGTCCCCAGGTTCCGGCGGCATACTTGGGAAGTTTCAGCCCCTTACCGCCGCCCTTTCGGGCCTCTTTCTCCTGGAGTTCCCACCCTTCCAGCACACGCGTGACACGATCCCAGGCGGTTTCGACTTCGTCGCGGCGCACAAAGAGCGTGCTGTCCCCCAGGATCACGTCCAGCAAAAGCCGCTCATAGGCATCGGCGGCTGGCTGGCTGCCGAACTGGCTTTGATAGGAGAAGTCCATTGCCACCCGCTCAATACTCACCGACGGCCCAGGCCGCTTGGCATCAAAGCTCAACCGGATCCCTTCATTGGGCTGAATCCGCAGCGTGAGCACGTTGCTGGGCGGCACGCGGTCGCCATCCAATGTTTCAAAGAGCATGAGCGGCGGCTTATGAAAGACGATCTGGATCTCGGTCACCTTTCCGGCCAGGGCCTTACCCGTCCGCATATAGAAGGGCACCCCCTTCCAACGCCAGTTGTCGATCTCGAGTTTCCAGGCCACATAAGTATCCGTGGTGGAATTGGCGGGTACACCCTTCTCGCTGGTGTAGCCGGGGATCTCTCTGCCGTCGCTGACGCCCGGCCCATATTGGGCGCGCACCACCCAATTGTCCACCTCTTTCGGGTCAATCGGGCGGATGGAACGCAGGACGTTGACCTTCTGGTCACGCACTGCTTCAGGTTCAAATGCGACCGGGGGTTCCATGGCTGTGAACGCAAGCAACTGCATCATGTGATTCTGCAGCATGTCACGGATTGCGCCTGCCTTGTCATAATAGCCGCCGCGATCCCCGATCCCTAGCGTTTCGGCCACGGTGATCTGCACGTTGTTGATGTAGTTGCGGTTCCAGATCGGTTCAAAGATGCCGTTGCCGAACCGAAAGACCAGAATGTTCTGTACTGTCTCTTTACCCAGATAGTGATCAATCCGATAGATCTGCGGTTCGGAAAAGAGCTTCAGCAGATGCTCATTCAAGTCCTGAGCGCTCGCCAGGTCATGGCCGAACGGCTTTTCGATCACGACAC
>CAZYQJ010000587.1:0-3954 GCA_964649925.1 uncultured Litorilinea sp. | reverse complement strand
ACGCTGTTCCAAAGAACTCGGCCTAGACCTGCGACAGCATGCCTGACTATCCGTGCACAGCCGCAGGCTCATGCGCATCCAAATAGAGAACTGTGAGCGCAGCCACAGGCCTAGCTAAACCCAACGCGGGGTGCGCTTGTGAAGGTTGGTCGGGCGCACCCCGCGGCGGAGAGGTTGTGGCGTGAATTAGCAGGGATTGCCGCGTCTCCCCTCCTGGACGCGCTAGAGGTCGAAGCTTGGGATCTCGACTTGCACACCGCCGCGCATGGCAGACATATGGGCGCAGATACCTGGCGCGGTCCAGTTTGCGGCGGTAACGGCATCGATGGCCGGGCTGCGCCCTTCCACGATACTGCTCACGAACTCGTGCACCAGGTGCGGGTGCGAGCCGTGCTGACCGCCCCCCTGCTCAAACGACAGGTGCTTGGTCTCGTCGCTGTAGACAAATCGCTGCGTGAACTTACCGATGGACGGCGGCAGCAGGTCTGCGCGGTCCGGCGGCTCCGGCTGTTCGACGGTGACGCTCCGCAGTTGGTCGGGTACGACTGGACTCATAGAGAAGAGCATAGGCGGCTCATCCTCCATCTGCCACTCATAACAGGCGTTTTCCCCATAGACGGCAAAACTCTCCATATAAGGGCGGGCGCAATGGAAGAGCGAACGCGTGACTTCGGCTGCTAGATCGGCGATATCGGTCTGGAATATCGCCGTTTCGATGGGGTATGGGTTGTTGTACTGCCTGTGCAGTTCATCGCGCATGACGCCTGAACCGAAGCAGTGAACGGAGGTTGCGCGCGCGCCTGAGATGGCAAGCAGCGGGCTAATGGCATGGGTGGCATACCACATCGGCGGGAGACCTGCCCAATAGGCGGGCCAGCGTTCCATATCCTGATAGTGTGCGCCGCGCAGGAACTGAATCCGGCCAAATACGCCTTGATCCTTCAGCGCTTTGGCATAGAGGAATTGGCGCGTGTAGACGGCTGTCTCCATCATCATATAGACTTTGCCCGAAGTCCGCTGCGCCTGCACGATCGCTTTGAGGTCCTCGATATCCGTGGCCATGGGCACTGTGCAAGCACAGTGCTTGCCAGACAGCAACACCGCCACCGTTTGCCATGCATGATCGGGGATTCCTGAGACCAGATGCACGGCATCGAACTCGTCCGAATCTATGATCGCACGTACATCGCGGATGCGCCGCTCCACGCCGAACCGCTCGCCGACGTAGCGAAGCCGTTCCTCGTTGAGGTCACAGATCGCCACACGCTCCACATTGGGATGCGCCAAGTAGATGGGGACAAACTCCGCCCCAAATCCCATGCCGACTACGGCGACCGATAACTTCTCACTCGTATTCATCATCGTTCCTAGTCCTGGTCAGTAGTATTCGATTAGGTTCCCGAAGTCGCTCCGGCGAGGATCCCCTCCACAAGCCGCTTCTGCCCAAGGATGAGGATCGGAAGGATGGGCAACAGTACCAGCACACCGCCTGCAGCGATGATGTCATATTGGGGCATGAACACATCCCCGCGGTAGGGCATCTCGAACAGGCGGACCGTGAGCACCCGCCTTTCGGGGGTGACGCTTAGGATGTAGGCAAAAAGAAACTCATTCCAAGCCCCTATAAAGTTCAGTAGAAAACTGACGACAAAGCTGGGCAGCGCAATCGGCAACATCACTCGGAACAGTGTATCAAACCAAGAACAGCCGTCGATGGCGGCGGCATCGTCGATATCACGCGGAATTGAGTTGAGCGTAGAAAAAACGATCAGCATGGCCAAAGGAAGGCCGCCGGATAAAAACACAAGCGTCAAGCCAAGCCGGGTGTCGAGAAGACCGATATTCTTGTACGTCATGAAGATAGGGCCGATCGTCACCATGCCGGGCAGCGCCAGCGTAGCCACCATGAACCCGTAAAAGGCGCTTCTGCCTGGAAATCTGAGCCGGTTGATCGCATAGGCGGCCATGCCGCTCAGGATCGTCGCCCCTAACGCAGAGAAGGTAGCCACAACAAATGTGTTCATCAACACTTCCGGATAATGCCACGTCTCCAGCAGAAACTTGAAAGCGTCCAGCGTCGGCGCCCGCGGGATCATGGTTGGCGGTAGTTCGTTGGCCTCGGTCGGGGTCTTGAGTGACGTAACAAGCATCCAATAGAGGGGGAAGAACACGAAGACCAGCGTAAGCGCAAGCAGCACGTACAGGATAATCGTAGTCAAGGGTTTTGTATGGGTGCGCTTTCGCATACCACGTCACCTTTCTGCCTGGAACAGCTTCCATGAATAATAGAAGCCGACCACTGCGGTAATCAAGAATAGCACCACGTTTACAGTGGAACCGTACCCGTATCTGAAGTCGGTAAAAAAGCGTTCATAGGCTAATAGCGCGATGGTGCGGGTGGCCGTGCCAGGTCCGCCCATGGTCAGCCCGTAGATCTGCTCGAATGTCTGGACTTCACCCATGTCGCGCAGCAGCAGGATGAGCAGGGTCGTGGATTGCAGCAGCGGGAAAGACACCCGCCAGAAACGCGCAAAGGGGCCAGCCCCGTCTACCTCCGCTGCCTCGAGAACTTCCTTGGGCAGGGATCGTAGACCGGCCAGGAAGATCAAAGACACCCAGGCCACATTCTTCCAGACCGAAACGAGGACAACCGAAAGCCTCGCCCAGATCGGGTCGCTCAGCCAGGGTATCCGGCTCAATCCTGCCATGGTCAGCAGTTGGTTAAAGACGCCCGTGCTGTCATAGAGCATCAGCTTCCAGAGTGTGCTGGCAAGCATCGGCGCAATGACCCAGGGTATCATGACGATGAAGGTCGCCACCGACTGGCCGCGCAGCTTCTGATTGAGCAAAACCGCGATCGCGAGGCCAAGGGCTGCCTCCACAAACGTCGCCGACACTGCATAGATAACCGTCCAGCCTATAGCGTTGACGAACAACTCATCCTGGAACAGCGCGATGTAGTTCTTGAGGCCGACAAATGTGCCCGGGTTGGTGATGGACATGTTTGTCAGGCTCAGCCAAAAGGTTCGAATCAAAGGCATCACGGTATAGGCGAAGCGGACGATGACCGCTGGAAGCACCAGTAGATAGGCCATCCAGTACTTCGCCCAGAAGCTGGATTCAGCGCGTGCCTTGCGATGAGTGATAGATAATGTTGATTCGGCTTGTGCCATATTTGCCCGTCCTGCGTAGTCCCCATCTGGCCCGCCCGTGGGCCAGATGGGGAACAAAGACATTGTCGTGATTGGGACGCCGAGAGACGAACCTTGTTAGCCTGCCTCAGCGATGATGCGCTGGTACTCAGTGACTGCCCACTCCTGCGTCTGCTCCGGGGTCTTCTCCGCGGAGAAGATGAACCGGCCGATGTTCTGGAACATGCTCCAGAGTTCATTCACCGGCTTCTTGGTGACGATCGGCTCGCGGAACTTTGCGCCCGCCAGGATGGTTTCCCAGCCAACCGGAAGCCCCAATGTCGGCACAGCCTCGATCACATCCGGGTCGTTGATCAACGAATAGCGAGGGGGTGCATCCCTATGAACATTAACGATATACTTTTTGAGGACGTCGGGCCGGGAGAACCAGCGAAGATACTCAAGGGCCAGTTCCTTCTTCTCACTCACCATTGGCAGCATCCAGCCCCAACCATGAATCAAGCCATTGTCGTTGGCCGGGCCTTTGGGCCACCGCGCCGCTGGCGCATTCTCCATGGTCAGCACGGTGTTCTCATGTTCAAGGGCATCGCGATAACCGCCGGTGTAGTTCCACCACATACCGGCCTTACCGATAGCGCTCAGGTTCGCGATCTGATCATTGCCTTCATTCGTGGTCGACTTCGGCGTGATCTCGTGGGTGAAGACCCAGTCCTGCATGAACTGGAAGGCTTCCAAGGTCGCGGCGTCGTCAAGCGTGTCGAGGTCTGCGCCTGCCTGGTTCAACATCAGCAAGACGGTGTTG
>CAZYQJ010000586.1:0-3955 GCA_964649925.1 uncultured Litorilinea sp. | reverse complement strand
TTCTTAACCAGGATGGTCAAGAGACCGACACCTTCCACCACCGCGACCCGCTGACAATAGAAATCGCCTACATGGCGCACAAGCCCATCGAAGACCCCGAATTCGGTCTGGCCATCTACCGCCAGGACGGCGTACACGTCAACGGCCCCAACACGAAGTCTGGCGGCCTGGACATCGGTGTCCTGCATGGCCCTGGCATCATCCGCTACCACATCGCAGAACTCCCCCTCCTACCAGCACGCTACCACGTCACTGTTGCCGTCCACGACAGCCGCCTACCGGTGGCCTATGACCACCACGAACAGGCCTACAGCTTCCGCGTCGTCTCCGGCGACCCACAAGAGCTACACGGCCTGCTCACCATCCCCGCGCAGTGGGAGTGGGCGCCCGAGGCTGAGACTCACCTTGCTAACAGTCGCGAGAACTGAGCGGACGCTCAAACAACCAGCAATCAGCGGCCAATCGCCGCGCAATCGACGTCTATTGCTTATCCCACTGACCCTCTATTTTGGTCTGGCGCTGATGTACGCTGTCACCATCCCCGCGGGAGAATCACCAGATGAGCCGGGCCATCTACAGTGCGTCGAGCAGGTCTCTCGGCTACAGCGCATCCCACAGATAGATCCGCCCCCATCCGGCGAATGGTGGTCTCCAGAAACCGTGTTATCAGGACGCATGTGCTATCACATGCCTCTTTACTACCTCATGGCCGGAGGCACACAGCAGATTGTCCACCGCCTCACCAACGCCCCCTTACATTATCAGTTCCCGGCAACCAATCCTCAATGGGGTATATCTCCCGCCCTCTTTGCCCGCGAGGAAAACGGTAACATATGGCAGGTGACTGAGCCAGCAACCCTCTTCGCCTTGAGAATCCTATCCATTCTGGTGGGCAGCGTGCTCGTCATATCGACCTACCTGGTAGCGGAAAATCTGTTCCACGGTGAAGCTTTTGTCGGGGTTATGGCCGCGACGCTGGTCGCGGGATGGCCCCAGTATCTCTTCATGAGCCGGGCCATCAGCAACGATATACTGGCCTCCGCACTGGCCGCGGCAGTGCTCACACTCCTGCTCCTTAAGCATAGGCCATACCGCTTTCTACTTGCCAGCCTGCTCACCGGCTTAGCCATACTCACCAAGCTCAATATGGTGTTCATATTGGCCCCACTGGCCGTCACCCTGGTGCTGGAGTTCCTGGACCGCGATAGCCCGCGCTCAACCTATCTGCACGTGGCACTGTCATCCGCTATCATACTCCTCATACCTGCTGTTGCCATTGCCGCCCATCCCACCTTGCGCGCGCACTATCTCCAGACAACAACGGTGTTTGCCAACGTTCGCCCCGATGCTACCCAGCTATCGTACTGGCTCGACGTTGGGCGGATGATGCTAAGGTCCGGGTGGGCATATTTTGGCTGGATGAACGTTCCCGCCCCTACCTGGCAGAGCGTCGTCTGGTGGTCCTTCATTGCCGTGGGGCTGACAATTGGCGGGATAAAGCTCGTTCGCAAACCGCCGGCCGGTTGGAAGTGGCAACAATTCACACCATTCGCTATCATTCTGATCTGGTTCGCTGCCTGTTCGTTAACCTTCGTTCGAATCAACTTGAATCGATTTCAGCCGCAGTTTCGGTTCCTCTTCAGCCTGATTCCTCTCCTCACATCGCTGACTGCTGGAGGGATTCTAGTCATGACACCACAGAGCCACCGGGTTCGGCTTGGACTCGTCATGGCTATGGCAGCAGTGCTGCTCGCTGCAAACCTATGGATCCTTCTTTCTGTGGTAATTCCTGTGTACAGTTGAGGCAGCCGTGGATAGAAGGGGAAAACAACTTTAAGAGGTGTAAGAAATGATGGTAGAACGTCACAACAAATTTGCCCCACGGATACTGGTAGTGTTAGCTCTGGTCGTCGCCGCGCTTCTCGCCGCATACCAGGTATCCACTGCGCAGGATCCTGAAGTAACAGAAGCGACTTATGGCAATTGCCGGTATGGTGTTGCCCTAGGAAAGGGTTCCCATTTATCGTGGCTCGATGATCTGGGCGTTGGCTGGTACCTGAACTTTTCTGTCTCTGCTCAAGCTGCGCCCAATGATGCTGAGTTTGTGCCCGTCATTTCCATCCGCCAGGATCGGGATGGACAGGGTGGTTATCTTCCCACCTATACGGCTAATCCACCTCTGACAGAGGCTGGTCTGGGCGCTCGCATTGCACAAAGACCAGGTGCGCTATGGATCGTGGGCAACGAAGTGGATCGCGTTGGAATTCAGGGGGACACCTACCCAGGTGTATATGCCCGGGCTTACCATGACGCCTACCATTTCATCAAGGCTCGAGACCCCAACGCCCAGGTTGCGAACTCCGCTCTGGTACAAATCTCGCCGGGCCGTCTCCAATACATGGACAAGGTCTGGGATGCCTATCTGAACCAATTTGGCAAGCCGATGCCGGTGGATGTCTGGAATATGCACCTCTACATTCTCCCCGAAAAGCGCGCTGATGGGACCGGAACTGGCGCCCATGTCGCCCTCGGCACCGACCCGGCAATTGCCATACTGGATAGTGGCGGTAATCCAGCGCTCTGCCCTCGTGCTGATGTCCACTGCTATGCTGAACACGATGACATGACTATCTTCGCCCAGCAAGTGCGCGGCATGCGCCAGTGGATGGCCGATCATGGGCAGAGACATAAGCCACTCATCATCTCTGAGTTCTCCCAGTTGTATGTCTTTCTCGATTATGATGACCCAGTGAATCCCACGCGCTGCTACCTGCAGGATGAATTCGGAAATTGCTTTACGCAACAGCGAGTGACAAACTTCCTGAATGCATCCTTCAACTATCTGAATACCGCGACCGATCCTAATCTGGGTTATCCTCTGGACGGAAATCGCCTGGTCCAGCAGTGGCTCTGGTATGCCACCTACGTGCCTGTAAACGAAACCGGTGGTTCCAGCAACCTCTTGAACCAGGCCCAGAACGGCTTAACTCAGGTCGGTCAGGGATTCCGCAACTATGTTCTTTCAGAACCGCTGTATGTAAACCTCAAACCTGCCAGCGTGAATTCTTCAATCGGTTACGCAAACGGTGTTACGGCAGACGTGGAATTGACTGTCGAGATTGCGAACAACGGCAATCGCAATCCCGGCGCCGGCTTCACAGTTACCTTCTATAGCAACGCTGCCCTGACTCAACCGATCGGTTCAACAACCGTTGCCGCGCCACAGGATGGCGGCGGTGTCATGGCCTGTGCGCGCGACACGACAACGGCTTCGGTCACCTGGAACGACGTGTCGCCCGGACTGCACCGCTTCTGGGTGAAGATTGACAGCAACAATGTCATCAGTGAATCGAACGAGAATGACAACGTCCGCTCTGGCATTGTGCTCGTCGATCCGCATCAGCTTTTCGTACCGACGCTTCAACTTGACTAGAAGCAGTCGTTAGGCTTTCAGCCAGCGAGGGCGGTCAGTGACCGCCCTCTTGCTTTGCCGGCCAAAACGCCGGCTGCCAGACCATCTGCCCGTTTTTCACGGGTTTTTATAGCATACGTGCCTACATCGACCATGCCGAGGAGCAACAAACCCCTTCTAGCCCTGGTTACCTTTGTCCTGATAACTGTCGCCATGCTCTACCCCGTCTCGCTCAACCCGGCGACAATGATACTGGAGCGCCCCTTCGAAGATGCCTTCGAAAACTGACCTTCCCCCGCTACCTTATATCTGTACGAGAGCTAGAAGTCCGCTATATTCTGGTCAATGTCTACGACAGCAACCGCCGCTTCGAAACTGAAATCTTACCCAATCTGCAAGCCATTGACCGCCTACATCTGGTACAATGCTGTGATGACGACGCCGGTCCCATCCGCAAAATCTACGTTTTCAAACTAACAACTATCCAACCAATCTCCAATCTCAAACCACCATGCCAACCATCATCATCCTCAACTGGAACGG
>CAZYQJ010000585.1:0-3963 GCA_964649925.1 uncultured Litorilinea sp. | reverse complement strand
GTTCCAGGTCACTTGCAGCCCGTTGGCGCCGTCAATGCGCGCCGCCTCATAGAGATGGCTAGGGATGCCCTGCAAACCGGCGATGTAGATCAGCATGGGGAAGCCAAAGCCCCACCAGACCGTGGACAGACTCAGGGTCGGGATGACGATATTGGGGTCTGCCAGCCACCTGACCGCAGGCAGCCCAAGCCAGGTCAAATAGTAGTTGACGATGCCAAATTGGGTGTTGAACATCCAACCGGCAACCACCCCCATCACCGCCACCGAGAGCACAACCGGCGCATAGAAGACAAAACGGTAAAAGTCACGAAAACGGATAGGCTGGTTGACAGCAACGGCGACGATAAACGCAAAGACCGTGCTGAGGATGGCGGTCAAGAAGGCAAAGTAGAGCGTATTGCGCAGCGTCAGCCACCACAGGTCATCCTGCAACAGGTTACGATAGTTCTGAAGCCCCACAAACGGATGGTCCGTCGCCAGGATCGCCCACTTGTGAAACGACATATACACAGCGTACAGAATAGGGAACACTGTGAACGTTAGAAAAAAGATCATGAACGGCAGGATAAAGAGATAGTTCCCCAGCATCCAACGCCGGGTGCGCCATCCTTTGGCCCCCGTAGTCGAAATGGGTTGTCGCGAAGCGGTTGTAGCCACAGCAACTCCTTTATGTAAAAGCAACGAGGGACGGTCGGCACACAGTTCGGCACCAACCGTCCCCGTTCACCTAGCTACTCTATCAACCTATAGAACCGGATACGCCCCAGACCGCTTACTGACAGCGATCCAGGATATCCTGGACACGTGAGTTGGCGTCCTCCAACCCCTGTTCCAACGTCTTGACGTCATTGTAGATGGCGTCTAGCTCTGGCTCATAGGCGGCAATGACCTCCTGGATGCACTCATGTGCGGTGTCATAGCGACCAAACTCTCGGAAGCTTTCACCCAGGAGTGCGGCCGACGGGAACTCATCGGTGGTCATCGCTTCCTGCTGAGAGATCCGGGCCGGGGGCTGGCCGGAGGTCGCCCAGACGAGGCCGGAATCCGAGATATAGGAGATCAACCGCTGGGCGGCTTCCAACCGCTCGCCTTCCAACGTCGTGGGGACATACATGACGTGCGAACTGGTCCACACTGCCGGTTGTTCACCGATCTGCGGGAACGGGCAAATGCCCCAGTTCACATTGTTGTCCTCGTTGAAGTTGAGCATCCAGCTGCCCTCGGTGATCATCGCCAGCGAACCGCCAGCAAAGCTTTGCCAAGAGTCGAAGCCTGCGGGCTGCGGCGCGACATGTTCCTCATAGATCAGGTCACGCCAGAACTGGACAGCCTGCGTGGATTCTTCGCTGTTGAGGGTAGCCGTGCCCTGGCCGTCCGTCCAGTCGCCGCCATACTGATAGATGGTGCTCAGGTATGTGACCTTGAACCAGGTCACCGCCGTCCCCCACTGCACCACGTTTTCGGCGTCAAAGTCGGGGCTGGTGGCGTTGTTGCCGTTGGCGTCGAGGGTCAGTTGGCGGGCCATCTCGATGTACTCGTCCCCGGTGGCCGGGCAGGTGTCAGGGTCCAGACCAGCGGCCTCAAAGAGGTCGCGGTTGTACCACAGCCCCCAGCCGTGGATGTCCAGCGGGACGCCATAGCGGTTGCCCTGATACTCGACCGCTTGCAGCGCATTCTCAAGAACATCCGTTTCGGGAATGGGGCCGCCCATCTCCTGGAAGAAGTCGCGGGTCTCGCGCAGCACACCCTGGGCGGCGAACTGCGGGATTTCATATTCGTGGAGCAGGAAAATATCGGGCGGGTTGCCGGAGACAAGCGAGGTCAGCAGTTTGTCAAAGTAGATATCCCACGGCATCATCTCGACCCGCACCGAGACATCAGGATTTTCTTCGGTGAAGGACTCGACGATCTGCACCATGGTTGCGCCGTCGCTGCCGGTGAGACCATTCCAGTAGATCAACTGGATATCGCCCGTACCGGCCTCTGCAACGATGGGGGTAGCGGTCGGTTCAGCGCCAGCCTCAGCCGGGGCCGCCTCACCAGCCGCCTCTTCGCCCTCGGCAGGCTCCGCGGCGGCTGGCTCCTCGCCTTCTAATGCCGGTTGGGTTGGCGGCGGAGCGCAAGCACTGAATACCAGCGCCAGGACCAAAGCGAAGACTGCAAAGACGGAGATTCGTTTCATCAGGGTGCCTCCTGTAGAAAGTTATGGCAGAGCTTGCCTAGGCTTTCTGCGATTGGATGAAATATTTAGTTTCCGGCTTGTTCGGTTGTAGAGCATCTCTGGGCACAGAAGAAATCATTTGCATCATAGCACCGCAAAATGGCCGCGTCAAGCCTTTCATTCAGGTTTTTATGTGCGAAAGGTAGATTTTAGGGTAGATTAACCTATACGCATCCACACGCGAGCAAACGGCGCAGCACTGCGTGATAACGCGACGATGACTCATTATCTCTCTGGAAGAAAACAGGCTTACAAAAATACGCCACACAGAAATCGACGTTGACGCCGACACAATGTGCCCCGCGCCACCGAGCGCCCTATTGACACAAATAGCCTTTTGATTTATGTTTTCATGCAGTAAAACGGTGGTCTTCGCTACAGACACTGCGCACACAAGATGAGCGCACCGAACCCCCGCGCGATGTGGAGGCGTCTAGTATGTCCCTTTCCTCACAACCGCATCTCATGCAGACGCAGCCCCTGTCCGAACTGCCCGCAGAAACCGGTACAGAACGAACAGCGGTGGGAAGACCGCGCACGCTGATGCTCTACACCGACCGCGGGCACAGCGAGGCCAGCATCACGGCCCTCAAAGCCCTGGGGTCAAGACAGCGGCTGCGTATTCTAGCTTATCTTCAAGACAAGGTTGCTAATGTGACGGAGATCGCCGAAGCGCTTGAGATGCCCCCCTCGACCACTGTGCTGCACCTCAATGCCCTGGAGCGGGCCGGTCTGGTACGCGTCGAGACGGTGGCGGCCAGCCGCGGCGTGCAAAAGCTCTGTGCGCGCATCTTCGACACGATTGTGGTCGTCTTGCCCCGGCAGCGACCGCTGTGGGGCAAGACGGTCAGCCATCAAATGCCGGTGGGCGCCTACAGCGATTGCCAGATCGCCCCGACCTGCGGGCTGATCGGCGCGAACGGTGTCATCGGCATCCTGGATGATCCCGCGTCCTTTTACGAACCGGCCAGGCTCCAGGCGCAGTTGATCTGGTTTCATCACGGCTACGTCGAGTACCGGTTCCCGCTGCGTCTTGCGCCGGACTTAACTGTGACGAGTTTGCAGATCAGCGCCGAACTCTGTTCCGAAGCGCCGCTGCACCATGATGAATGGCCCTCAGATATTTATCTGGAGATCAATGGGCTGCGGGTCGGGGTATGGACGTCGCCCGGAGATTTTGGCGGGCGGCACGGCAATCTCACCCCCGAGTGGTGGGAGGACTGGAACAGCCAATATGGTCTGCTCAAAACCTGGCGTGTGGATGCCGATGGGGTCTGGCTCGACGATAGGCTGCTCTCTGACGTGCGCCTGGATGATCTCTCCCTTGCACAGCAGCCCTACGTGCAGGTGCGCTTTGGCGTCGATCCCAACGCCGCTCATGTGGGCGGGATCAACCTCTTCGGCAGTGGTTTTGGCGACTATCCGCAAGACATCCTGCTGCAAATCAATTATCAGTAGATCGCCTGGCTGGATGCCCGGAGTCGCCGAGATAGACAGGAAACACACCGCCAGCCTCGCCGCCTAGCGGCCCGCATGGTGCAGCGGGCGCAACGAATCGGGGCGAGCCGCTTGAGCTTGTACCGGGCGCAGGTGACGCAGGTGCAACCACAGCCCGCCCAGACCGGCCACGGCAAGGAACAGATACAACCCCAGTTCCTCCCACGGCACGGCGACCCCCATCGCCATCTGGCGCAGCGAACCGCCGGTCAGGGAGATTTCGTCTCGCGCACGTCCGTGCTGCG
>CAZYQJ010000584.1:0-3967 GCA_964649925.1 uncultured Litorilinea sp. | reverse complement strand
TGCAGTTCTTCGCGTTGCAGCGCGGCCAGGGCGGGCAGATAGTGGGTGTCCATCTGGGCATAGGCGATCTGTTCGGGCGTGAGCGGGCGTTTGCCCCAGTCCGTGCGCTGCATCCGCTTGTCGCTGACGACGCCAAACTTCTCTTCGAGAATGGCCGCCAGTCCAGCACGCTGCCAGCCCAAAATGCGCGCCGCCAGCTGGGTGTCAAAGATGGCGTTAAAGGTAAAGCCGTATTCGCGCTGGAGCTGTAAGATATCGTTTTCGGCGGCATGCATCACCACCTGGCATTCAGGACTCGCCAGCAGCGCACCCAGATCGCCGATCTGGTCAAAACGCAGCGGGTCCAGCAGATAATCAACGACTGCCCCTGGGTCTGCCGATGCGTCAGCGTAGGTGGAAATCTGGATCAGGCAGACCTTGGGGTAGTAGCTGTACAGGCTATCGCTTTCAGTGTCCAGCGCGACCAGTTTGCGTGCCCACAGGTGAGCCAACATCTCGGCAAAGGCCGGGGCCGTATAGACCAAAACAGGGCCGGTCGTCGGTCGCGAATCCATAAATTGACGGTTGTCACCTCACGATTTGATCGGGTAGAATAGGCTGATAAAAGCGTAATGGCACATCCAATCTGTCAACTGAGCTTTCCATTTGGGTCCATCAGACGGGCTTGTGCCTGGGAAATGTTACCCGCACTCCAGCAGGGTGTCAATCTTCATCCCCAGCGTAAGCGCACCAGTTCACCGCTCTTGCTACCTCTACTGATCGGCGCGCCCTGTTGCCGGACTCTGCAGATCGCGGAATCCTTGTGCGACTAAGCTGCAAACCGATAGAAGTAACGGCCCGTCTAGGGGCGGGTCCATTCACCGACCGCCAACACAGATCACTATCAAAGACCGTCAAGGAGGCAATTCTGTGCAATCAACCTATCCGGGCGACGAACTGAACCGTATTGAGCGCGTCGCCCATAACCGTACCGGGCTGTGGGCGGCCATAGCCATCACACTGTTGGGGCTGCTCATCTTCACTGGCATCTTCAACTTTGTGCTGCCCGATTTCGGCGCCGAGATGCAGGGCGTCGGCCTTGTAATCTGGGGGCTGATCTTCAGCCTCATCCCTGCTGCGCTGTGGCTGTTCCTCTTCTACCGGCTCGACCGGCTGGAGGCGGAACCCAAGCACATGGTCCTCAAGGTCTTTGTGCTGGGCGCTCTGGTAGCGGGCGCGCTCTATGCGCCGCTGGTCAATGGGTTGTTTGGCTTCCGAGACTGGCAGTATTCCGCCTGGTGGGCGCACCTGCTCGGCGGCATTTTAATCGTCGGGATCATCGAACAGTATCTGATTTACTTAACGGTCCGCTTCTCCGTCTTTGCTCATCCTGAATTTGATGAACGAGTGGATGGCGTAATTTACGCCGTGGCCGCCGGGCTGGGTGTGGCGACTGTCCACAACCTGAACTATGTGGTCGCCGGAAACGGCGTGGACCTGGATATCGGGTCGATCCGGATGGTGGTCAATGCGCTGGCCTATGCCAGCTTTGCCGGTGTGTTGGGCTATTTCATCGGCCAGATGCGCTTCGAGAAAGTGCCGATCTACTACATGCCGATGGGGTTGCTGATCGCAGCCGTCTTGAACGGGCTGTTCTTCTTTCTGCTGGACCGCACCCTCGGCGGCGGGCTGAACTACAACCCGTGGAATGACCTGATCTTTGCGGCTATCATCGCCATGATCACGCTCGCCATCGTCTTTTGGCTGGTCGAGCGTGCCAATGAAGAGACGCTGCGCCTGATGCGCCCTCCGGCAGCTAGCGAGCCAGATCTGGGCATGATCGGCGCGCCAGGGCTGGCCCCGGCTGCAGCGGAAAGCGCGCCGCCAGTCGTGCCCGGCGTCGAAGTCTACGACACCGGCCCAGAGTCCCCTGGCTCTGCCGCCGCTGGCCCGGAAGCAACCGGCTCAGAAACTGATTCGTCCATCGCAGATTCTTCCGCCCCAGAGGAGAAGCCGTAATGATGTCCAGCCTGCTCACCGCGCTCACCAAACCGAGCGTCACCAATGAACCGCCCAGCCCAAGCGAGATCTGGCGCAGCGACCTTGCACTCCTGGTGACGGTCCTCTTTGCGCTCTTCCTGGGCTATGGCATCCGCAACAATGCCATCAACGCCAGCCGCGCCGTCGAGTTGGGGCCCGACCTGCCCACCGTCCGGATCCCGGCCCGCTGGATCACGGGTCAGAACGAAGACTACATTGTCACGGCGCGCAACCCGCGCAGCCCCAGTATCTTTGACAGTGAAGTTAAGATTGCCGTCCGGCCCTTACGCCCCGACGAAAACCTGATCACGGCACGCAGCGCGCTGGGCGTGCAGCGATCTCAGGAACTGCTGCGCTACCGCGAGTTAAGCGCAGACGCCATGACCGTTGACGGAGAGGCCGGTATGCTGGTGACCTACGCCTATGTGGCCGACCCAACCCGCCCGGCAGGCGCGACGGCCCCGCCCGTGGTGGTCCAGGCCCAAGACCTGATCTTTGTTAACCCGGATACCAACCAGGTAGTTGTCGTCACCACCGCAGCCGACGCGGCGGATTGGGATACGGAAGAACGCTACTTCCGCACCGTACACAACAGCCTGAATGTGCGCGAAAGCTCGATTCCCGAAGAAGGTACACAATGACGCCCACTCATCACACCACTGCTGTGCAGCATCCCTGGCGCGCCCTGAAGCTGCGCCCCTCGACGCGACGGATGACGAATCTGGCCATTATCTTCCTGGTATTAGTTGCGACTGCGTTTTCGATCCAACCCGCGGCCGCACTAGACCGCGCTGGGGTCGAGCGTGCGCTGCGCGCCACCGTGCAGGTGATTGTCCCCGACAACGAATTTGAGATGTTTAGCCTGGGTAGTGGCACGGTCATGAACGATCAAGGGCTGATCCTCACCAATTTTCATGTCGTGGAAGGCGACCGCAGCAATGGGCTGATGAACGACGAAGGATTGGCCGGGATTGCCGTCACCCCCCCTGACCTGCGCGGTGAGGCCATCCTCAAGTATTTCGGCATTGTGGTCAAAACCGACCCGGTACTGGATCTGGCGCTCATCCAGATCGTCGCCCTGGCCGATGATCCCGAAGCGCCCCTGCCCGCCAACCTGGGGCTGACCCCCATCGAATATGGGGACAGCGAAGAACTGATGATCAGCGACGAGATCAACATGTTCGGCTTCCCCGGTCTGGGCGGCAACACGGCCACCTATACCAAAGGGCTTGTATCGGGCTTTATGGACGAAAAACGCGACGGCATCTATATCCTACAACAAAGTGTACCTTCTATTGTAGGTGTAAACGTAGCCCAATATGTCAACCTTGGAAAGATGCAAAATAAAGGTGTAGATGCTTCGATAGAATACACCTATAGCAAAGGGGACTGGCTGATTTCAAGTCGAGGCAACTTCACCTATAACCGCAATAAAAAACTATACGATGACAAACCCACGCCGATCTGGCCTTATCAAGAGGAAGTTGGACAAGCTTATTTACAGCAGTTCGGTCTAGTTTCCTTAGGCTTATTTGAGTCCTGGAAAGATATTGAAGAAAGTCCCGTTCAACGGTTCGGCGATGTACAGCCTGGTGATATTAAATATAAAGATATCAACGGCGATGGAATCATCGATAGTTATGACAGAATACCCATTGGCCGTACGACGATCCCGGAAATCTCTTATGGTTTTGGGGTAAGCATGCGGTACAAAAACTTCGACCTATCTGGCTTCTTTCAAGGAGTCGGCAACGTAACGCGCATCATCAGTGGGGAGCCGCTCGTCGGCCCGTCTGGAAGTATCCTTGTTAACGGACAAATCTTTTCTGAAGTCGCGGACAATCGTTGGAGCCTGCGAAACCCTGATCCGAATGCAAAATACGCTCGTATGAGCCTAGCTTACAATGAAAATAACCGTCAGGCTTATACCTTTTACCAACGAGATATT
>CAZYQJ010000583.1:0-3971 GCA_964649925.1 uncultured Litorilinea sp. | reverse complement strand
GCGAGCGTATCGAGCCGGAGATCGTGCTGGCGGTGACGCCGATTGCCCCTGATCGAGACACCGGCCCGAACGAGAGGCCTGGCGCGGCGTTGGCGATAGAAAGCGCGTACCGCGCCCAGGCTGCACTCGAACAGACGGCCCCTGCATCCAATGAGGCATCCGGGGAAGGGGGCGCACCGGGCGAGGGCGGTGAGGTCGCAGTGATGGCCGCCTTGCCTGAGGCCTCACCGACTGAGCCACCCACTGCTACGCCGGAACCTACGGCGACCGAGACGCCCATCCCGACCGAGACGCCGACTCCGGAGCCTACCGCTACGCCGGAGCCGGTGGTGATCGAGTATACGGTGAACCGGGGTGACACGTTGGTGACAATTGCGGCCCGGCATGGGGTGGCGGTAGACGAGTTGATGGCGGCAAACAACATCGGCGAACGCGATGTGTTTGCGATCCAACCGGGCCAGGTCTTGACCATCCCGGTCACGCCGACGCCAACCTCTGAACTGCCTACGCCCACCGCTGCGCCCACATCTGCGCCGACCAACACGCCTGCGCCGCAGGTCACCGCTGCACCCACGGCGACGGTCGCACAGGGCACGCTGCGGCTGGATGCGCCGGTCTTGTTGAGTCCGGCAGATGGAGCGCAACTTCGCTGTGATGAGGTCTCTACGTTGGCCTGGCAGCGCGTGCCTTTTGTGCGCGACAGCGACAGATATATCTTGCATTTGGGCTTTGTCAACGGGCGCAGCGCAGACGGCGATGAACAGATCGTCTGGATTCTGGCGCAGCAACAGCCCGTCACCCGCACAGAATGGGAGCTAGACGACAGTCTGTGCGGGCTGGCATCAGCGCAATACGGCCATCAGTGGCGTTGGTGGGTGGAGGTCGTCGGCGACAGCGAAGGCAGACAGGTCCAGGTCAGCCCGCCCAGCGAGACCTGGCGCTTTACGTGGGAGTGAGGGTATAACGGATATGGCAAAATATCGAAAGCGGCGAGATCCGAATCGTCAAGAGCCACAAACGCCGCGCCCATCTCAGTCTAATTCAAATAATCATCATCTGGACGACGACGAACTGCGCCGTCTGGGTGATATGATGGGTGACGATTTTGAAGTCGTGGGGCCGGAGGACGAGGTATGGAATGAACCCTCGCAGACGATCACGCCGAGCATTTCGCTGGAGGAATTGCTGCACCGCTTGATTCATCACAACGAACTTCCGCCGCTGAATGAACTCTATGCACTTTCGGATCTGTCGCTGCAGGGGATGGAACTGCTGCGCCGACAGTGGGAATTGATCCCGGTGCAGATGCGCCGTGATGTGGTCTCTGAGTTGGTCGCTACGGCCGATGAAGACCTGTTTTTGATGTTGGGACGCACCCTGCGCGTGCTGATGAGCGACACAGATGCCCAAGTGCGCCAGGCAGCCGTGAAGGGGTTGTGGGAAGATGGCGAGCCGGATCTGATCGGGCCGCTGGTACAACTGCTGCTAAACGACTCGGAGGTAGGGGTACGCGCGGCCGCGGCTACGGCCCTGGGCACGTTTGTACTGGCAGGGGAGTTGGAAGAACTCGAAACTGCGCTCGCCATGCGCGCCGAGGAAGCGCTGCTCAACATCCTGGCCGACGAGATGCAGCCCCTGGAGGTGCGCCGCCGCGCCCTTGAAAGCGTTGCCTATTCAGGCGAGGCCGGGGTGCGCCAGTTGATCGAAGACGCCTACTATTCGCCCCACGACAGTATGCGCGTCAGCGCGGTCTTTGCGATGGGACGCAGCGCGGATGTGCGCTGGCGCGGGTTGGTGCGCGCTGAACTGCAAAACCCATCGGCGGCCATGCGTGCCGAGGCCGCATTTGCCTGCGGCGAACTCGAAGCGCGCGCCGCGCTCAATGACCTGTTGACGCTGCTCAGCGACCGTGACCAGCGGGTACGGCTGGCCGCCATCTTTGCCCTGGGCCACATCGGCGGTGACGATGCGCGCGATGCGCTGGAAGCCGTGATGCTGGGCGATAACGCCGAAGAGGCCGAAGCGGCCGAGGCCGCGCTGGAGGAAATGAGTTTCTATGCAGACCTGGAAGCCGTTTCGCTCTTTGACGAGTCCGAAGACGATGAGGAGGAATGGGACATCGAGTCGGACGCCTGGTATGATATGGATGACCGCGAACTCGGCGAGTATGACGACGATTTTGCTGACGACGATTACGCTGACGATGATGAAGACGAATAGGCGGGCGGTGAGTAAGCGGCTGTGAATCTCAAGCTAAAGCGGTTGGTGCGCACCAGCAGTTCAGAACAATACGCCCTCTTCGACCTGGATCAGGTGGATGAGGACGATCAACTGCCGCTGACCATCGGCAAACTTGACCTGCATTACACCGGTGAAGGGGTCTATGGGACCATTTTGTTGTGGGATGAGATGACGCGGCAGCTTAAACCGGCGCAGCGTCAGGCGTTTATCTATGCGCTGCTCGACGAGATCAGCCAGCCGATGGGCGTACCCAATGAGTATGTAGTCGAGTTTTTTGCGCCCGCGCTTGACCAGTATGAGGTCTTTCACAATGTAGGGCTGGGCGATGAAGAGGATACAGTGGGCGTCGAGCCAGCCCACCGCGAGGCAGGCAGCGTACCCGAGAGCAACAGGCCGGTTGCCCAATAAAGCGAAGCCCGGCCTGACACATGGGAATCTTTCAGACGCTACTGCCCATCTTCGTCGAAACGCTCTTGCCCGTCTTTTTGGTGGCCGCGGCTGGCTATCTGTTGGCGTGGAAGATGCCGATGGATGGACGTTCGCTGGGGCGGCTGCTCTTCTGGCTGGCCACGCCATCACTTGTCTTTCGCAGCCTCTACCAGATGGAGATCGACTTTCTCGCGCTCCAACAGCTTGTGGTTGTAGGCGTTGCGGTGGCGGTCGTCACCGGCGTCATGGGCTGGCTGGTCGGCTTTGACCAGGACCGGCGGCGGCGCGCCGCCATTGTGCTGACCAGCGCTGTGCCCAATAACGGCAATATGGGCATTCCCATCTGTTATTTTGCCTTTGGTGCACCAGGGCTGGCGCTGGGTTCGCTCTATTATGTGATCAGTTCATTTCTGAGCAACACGGTAGGGGTGGCAGTGGCGTCGTCGGGGCAAACACCGCTGCGCCAGGCGTTGGCCAACAGCCTGCGCGTGCCCATGTTGTATACCGCCACAGCCGGATTGCTGCTCAACCGCATGGGCGGCGAACTGCCGCAGCCGCTCTTCCGGTCGATTGACCTGATGGCCAACGCGGCCATTCCGGGGATGTTGGTCTTGCTGGGAATCCAGCTTCACGCCGCGCCGTTGGGACAGGGATACGGCATCATCACGCGCAGCACCCTGGTGCGCTTGGTGGCCGGGCCGTTGTTGGCCTGGCTGTTGACGGCGTTGATCGGCGTAGAAGGTGTTGAACGCAGCGTGATCATCTTGCAGGCAGCCATGCCTACCGCGGTCATGAGCGCCGTCCTGGCGACGGAGTATGATGCCGCGCCCAAACTGGTGGCTACGGTGATCTTTGTAACCACGGTGGCGAGCATGGTGACGTTGTCGGTGGTGTTATGGCTGCTGCTATAGCGGCAGGATGGGCCGCACAGCCATACCCGCCACAGGAGTACTAGATGGCTGAGTTGGAGTATGGCGCTGAGTTTCACCGCGCCTTGAATGAAAGCGCCCGCCTGTTGGTGCAAAACCGTCCCGGCGAGGCAATTGACCGGCTGCTCCCTCTTTACAAGGTTGCGCCGGAACACCCCGACGTGCTGATCAATTTGAGCGGCGCGTATATCTTGCAGCGCAGGTGGAATAAGGCTGTAGCGATCTTGCGCAAGGCTGTGCAGCAAATCCCCGACAACGCGATGTTGTGGATGAATCTGGGCGCAGCGCAGCTAGGGCGGCTGGAGACATCGGGGCCGCGCCAGCAGGAGCGCGCTATCGAAGCCTACCAGCGGGCGATCCAGGTGGATCCGC
>CAZYQJ010000582.1:0-3982 GCA_964649925.1 uncultured Litorilinea sp. | reverse complement strand
GGTTTCGGATCCTGGATCGGTACTGGCTGAATGCGACTCGACTGGTTGCGGCGGAAGGTCTCATACTCCTGCTCTAACGAATAAAGCCGGTCGCGGCGTGGGGTGGAATCGCCGCCGCCCTGCGCCGATTCGCCGTATCCGGGGCCGCTCAGTTCCTGGTCATCGTCCAGCGTCGGGGCGGCATCCAAAACGCTGCGATAGCTGTCCAAACCGGAATACTGGCTGCTGAGTGTGCTGGGTGGATCGTCCGGCTCCGGTTCAAAAGGCGACACATCCTCGCTCTCCGGCCCTGACCCCACGTCGCTATAGCCCATATCATGGACACCGTGATCCTGATAACCGGCTGGATCATAGCGATCTAGGCCATTTCGCTCCGGATAAGCGGGACGATTCGAGTGCGTGTTGTCATGGGCGTCAGCGTCATAGACATCGGGCGAGGCGGGTGCGGATGATTGGGGCCGGGTATCGGTGGACATGAGGGGCGCGCTGCCATCGGCGGCGGACACATCCACGCCACCTAACATCATTTCATCCAGCAACGAGTCGGCACGCCAACGCAGCAGGTCGGGGCTTTCATCTGCGGGCGCGGTCGGATAGGTATAAGACGAATTGCGCGTCGGGCGTTCCCGGTCGCTGTTGTTCTGATCGGGGTTTGCCGTCATAATGCCTCCCAAGTCCAGACCATGATTGTGCTTAGCCTAGACTAGCGTATTATTGCGCCCATACTAACATCAATTGGTTTTGCTGCCAAGCCTGCAAACCTATACATAACATGCATGTACACTACGCACAAATGCGCTGCCGCGCTATCGGCCCTAACCAGCACATCCGGCAGGCGTGCGCCGATTTGACATGGCTCGTGGCACAGCCCTATAATATCGTGCTGAGTATAAGCGGCTGGGTTTATTTTGGCCTTTATACAAACGAATTTCGATTATCTCGCGGCTGTCTTTGTGGCAGCCGGGTCAGCGTCCGGATACGGACACGATCCATTGGGGAAACAACAAGGAGTAGATCATGCCCAAACGCACATGGCAACCCAAAGTGCGTAAACGCCTCAAGACCCACGGCTTCCGCAAGCGCATGCGCACCCCTGGGGGCCGCAACGTGTTGAAGCGCCGCCGCCTGCGCGGGCGCACCCGGCTGGCCGTCCAACTCACGAACCGCAAGTCGATCTAGACGATCCGGTCACAATCTGCTGATTCACGGTCTGCCTGAAGCAGCGCCGTCGCAGTAGATACAACGTTTTCGTGTGATGCCGGAGTGACGATGACACCGTGTGATGTAAGCGCAGCGTGAAACGACGGTATCGAGTTCGGGCCAACCAACGTTTCCGAGAGATACGACGACTGGGACGGTCTTATAGTAACGAATATCTGGTGTTGTGTATCCTGCCCAATGACTTACCCTACAGCCGCTTTGGCTTCTCGGTAAGCAGTCGAATCGGCAATGCTGTGACCCGCAACCGGATTAAGCGTCGGCTGCGTGAAGCCATGCGTCTGCGAATGGATTCGATCCAGCCTGGCTGGGATGTTGTGTTGATCGCCAGAAATCCCATTCGCAGCGCGGACTACCATCAAATGGACGCCGCCTGCGCCCGCCTGCTCCGGCGGGCGCAATTGTTGATCAAACCGTCCTCAGATGCAGCACCGGATCAGGCGGAATCGGCAGAAGGGGAGCCGTCGAACGACCGATCGGCAGATGTATAGAGAGGATACCAACGGTCGACGCGCCATGCAAACGCTATTTTTGGCATTGATCCGCTTTTACCAGCGGTTTATCTCGCCGTTGCTTGGCAGCAACTGCCGTTACTATCCCACTTGCTCACACTACACCTACCAGGCAATTGAAAAGTATGGCGTTGTAAAAGGTGGGTGGATGGGGATCCGGCGCATTGCGCGCTGTCACCCCTGGAGTCCTGGCGGGTTTGACCCCGTCCCGTAGACGTAGGGCGGTTCCCCGTCCTGTGGCAGCCTCTGCCGGCACACGTTCTGGCCTCGATCCATGGGACTGTGCGTTCGACCTGTGGCGCAGTAAACCATCGGCGTATGCGGCCAATGGTACAATAGGCCCGTGGCAATGGAATGGCCCGCGGCCAATCCACTTTGACGATCTAGGAGTTAGATAAACGTGCGACGTAAACAGTCCCTAACCCTCTTGGTACTCCTCTTGGCTGCCTTTCTCTTGAGCGGCTGTGGAGTCAGTTATGAAGGGGTGGACGTAACGACAACCCCACCGGATGGCCTGTGGCAGACCCTGGTTGTGTGGCCGCTGGCCCGGTCGTTGATCTGGATTGACAGCACGCTGCAATCGATGAACATCCCCTACCACTGGGGGTTTGCGATCATCCTCTTTACACTGCTGGTCAAGTTGATCACCTTCCCGCTCACCCTCTCGCAAATCCGCGGGATGCAGGCGCAGAAGGAACTCCAGCCGAAGATTCAAGAACTGCAAAAGAAGTATGGCAAGGATCGGGAAAGGCTGTCCCAAGAGCAGATGAAGCTCTATCAGGAAGCGGGCGTCAACCCGCTCAGCGGTTGTCTGCCCCTCTTGATCCAGATGCCCATTTTGTTTGGCCTCTACGCTGCCCTGGTGGTGCTTGGCCCCAACCTCGCCAATGCCGGGTTCTTCTGGATCCCCGATTTGGGTTTTCCACAATATACCCAGGGGCTGAGTTGGATCACCCAGGCCTTTAATGCGGGGGAATACGGCACACTTGCCGCCTACCTGGTGCTGCCCATCCTGCTGATGGTGTCGCAGTTTGTCATGCAAAAATGGATGACCCCCGCGACAACCACCGATGCAGACGCCAGCAACCCGACAGCGGGCATGATGAAGCAGATGAGTCTGATGATGACGCTCATGTTTGGCTTCTTTACCCTGCAAGTACCTGCCGGACTCACCCTCTACTGGGTCACCAGCAACCTGCTCCAGATGCTCCAACAGTGGATCGTCACAGATGCACGGTTTGGCATTGCAAAGCCGACCACACCGGCCACGGTTGCCGCCGGGTCGGCCCCTGCGTTGACCGACCGTCAAAAGCCGAGCGGCAATGGCGTCACGCCCACCGCCTCTGCCGCGACCGAACAGCCCGTCAAGCCAGATAAAGCCAAAGAAGGGCGCCGCCGCCGCGCAAAACGGAGATAGTCTATGGCAGACAGCGCAATTGAAGTCACCGGCAAGAACGTAGACGAAGCCATCGCCGAAGGGCTAGCACAGTTAGGGCTGCCCGAAAACCAAGTTGACGTGGAGATCATCAGCCGTGGGAGTCGTGGCATCTTTGGGCTGGGCAGTGAACCCGCTCGCGTGCGGCTGACCCCACGCAGCGCAGGCATGGCCGCGCCACCCGCGGTGAAACCTGCCCCTCAGCCAACGCCCACCCCGGAACCTGCGCCGCCACCTGTCGCGGCGCAAAAACCCGCCACCCGGACGCCGCACATCGCCGATTTGGAGAGCGAGAGCGACGGCGAAGACGAGCTACCTGCCGGGGAAGCCGCGGCAGAAGCGATCAGCGACACCGAACTCGAAACCATGGCCGTAGAGATGCTCAGCAAGATGGTCGAGTTGATGGGCTTTAGCGCCCAGGTCGTGGCTTCCTGGCGCGAAGCCGACCAGCCAGAGGGCGAACGCTACTTGACCCTGGACATCGAGGGAAGCGACCTCAGCCCGTTGATCGGTCGCCGTGGCGAGACCCTCGCCAGCATCCAGTACTTGCTGCGGCTCATGGTCAACCAGCGGATCAAGTCCTGGAAGAACATCACCGTCGACGTCGATCATTACAAAGAACGGCGCGTTGTCCAACTCACGCAACTGGCTCACCGCATGGCGGATCAGGTCGCCGAATCGGGCCGCGCGGTTTCGCTGGAGCCGATGCCCGCCAGCGAGCGCCGGATCGTTCACCTGGCCCTGCGCGATCACGAGGCCGTCTATACACAGAGTTCGGGCGAAGGCGACCGGCGCAAGGTGCACATCGTTGCCAAGA
>CAZYQJ010000581.1:0-3983 GCA_964649925.1 uncultured Litorilinea sp. | reverse complement strand
ATCGACAGCCAGATTAGCCACCACGAGGATCAAGGCGTAGACCAGGGTCACGCCAGTGATCAGCGAATAATCACGGTTGCCGATACTGGTAATAAAGTGTTTGCCCATGCCAGGGATGCCAAACACAAACTCAGTCACAAACGACCCCGTCACCACCCCCGCTGTCAACGGGCCGAGAATGGTCACCACTGGGATCAGGCTGTTGCGTAGGGCATGGCGCACGATCAAAAGCCGGCCAGGCAGCCCCTTGGCGCGCGCCGTACGGATATAATCCTCGCCGATCACCTGGAGCAGGCTGGCGCGCGTGAGGCGCGCGATGCTGGCTGTGAGCGACAACCCTAGAGCCGTCACCGGCAGCACGGCATGCATGATAAATTCTTTGGTAGGAACCGGGATAAAGCCCAAGAAGAAGGGACGTTCAGCACCCCAAGTCGAAACAGGGAACCAGCCTAGCTTCAGCGCAAAGATCCAGACGAGAACCGGCCCCAAGACAAGGCTTGGGATTGAAAGCCCCAGCACCGCAACAAAGCTGGCCGCATAGTCGGCCACAGTATTTTGGCGTAGGGCGGCAAACGTGCCCAGCGGGATGCCAGTCACCAACCCGAAGGCAATCGCCATGAGACCTAACTGGAGTGAAATCGGGAACGACTCGCCGATGATCTCGTTGACGGTACGACCGCGCTGGCGCATTGCCATGCCCAGATCGCCGCGGATGATACCCTTGGCGACATCCAGGTTGGTCGAGTTCAGCACAAGGTCGCAGCCAGGGACGATTGGCGCTGTACGGCAGACGGCATGGGTAGCGCCATCGCCAAGAAGATAGGACGAAAACTGTAGGTGAAGCGGCCAGTCGAGGTGATAACGGCGTTTGAGGTTGTCGGACACAGCCTTGGGCAGGCTTTTATCCCCGGCAAAGTCAAAGGGGCCGCCCGGCAGGGCGCGCATCAACGCAAAGACGGTAAAAGTCAGTAATAGGATAACGGGGATAGACCAGATAATCCGCCGGAGGACAAATCGCCACATAATGTACTCTGCACATGAACTTTCACAAAAACCACCTGCTGTTTCGGGTGAGGCTGGTAGCCCATCAGATTAGCAGCCATAGGTGCGGCATGTAGGAAGTTGGCGCTTGACGCTGCGGTAAGACACACCTTACCTATCCAACTCAGCGGTCTTGCCGGAAGCTGCACGCTCGCCAATTCCTACACACCGCACCTACGTTACTTACCCATTCCTTCAGACTCTCTCAAACCCATCATCCGAAACAGCAGGGGCATACACAACAATCGGCCTTATTCGCCGCGCGCCGCCGCCTTCGCTTCGGCGTCGATCGTCCATTCGGCGATCGGGTCGCCGGTGACGGGGCTGATCACATAGTCCACCCACGGCTTGTACAACCGCACATAGGTGTAGTAGTACATCGGCGCGATGGCCGTGACCTCATCGATCAGAATCCGCTCCGCCTCGGCATAGAGTTGCTCGCGTACGGCAGGGTCGGTCTCGAGGGCTGCCTGCTCAACCAGCGAGTCATACTCAGGGTTGTTGAAGACAGCATAGTTCTGACCCGACTTGGAGTGGAAGACCTCGTTGAGCCAGTTGTTAGAATCTGGGTAGTCGGCACACCAGCCCATGCGGTAGACTTCGGGCTTCTCTTCGGTCGGCGAACCCGGGAGCAGCGTGGTCAGATAGACCTGCCACTCTTGGTTTTCGACATTGATGACCGCCTCAGGGAAGGCCTCAGTCCACATCGCCTGCACAGCCTGGGCGATCTGGGCGTGATCCTCAGAGGTGTTGTACATGAGGGTGATGTTCAACCCTGCGCCGTTGGGATAGCCGGCCTCTTCCAACCAGGCCCGCGCCTGCTCTAGCTGCGCGCCATAGTCCTCCTGCACCATCCAACCGGCGATGGACAGGTCATCGGCCACAGAGCCGAAGTTGCCGGGCGAAGCAAACGAATGCGCCGGGACCTGTTCGCCCTTGAGCAGGTTGTCGATCAGGCTTTGGCGGTCGATGGCCGCGGCAAACGCCTTGCGCACCAGCGGATTGTCAAACGGCGGTTTGTTGTTGACAAAGCCATAGTAGTAGGTGCAGAGGCGCGGGGCGATCAACAGCTCCTGGCTCAGTTGCGGGTCGGCCTTGATGCGGTCGATGTCGGGCAGCGGCGGCCCCCAACCGGGGTCGGCCATCATGTCGATCTCATTGGCCTCATACATGGACATGGCCGTCGAGGCGGAGTCGATGATGGGGCCTTGAATGGCGTCAATCTGAACGGTGTCGGCTTCCGGCCACAGGGGGTTCTTGACATAGCGCATCTCGGCGCCATGCTGCCAAACCTCCAGCGTGTACGGGCCATTGGTGACGATGTTGCCGGGTTCGGTCCAGCTGTCGCCACCGGCTTCCACTGCTTCCTGGTTCTGCGGGAAGGTGATCCACAGACCGGTGATCGAGGGGAAGTGAGCGGCCGGCTGCGTGAGCGTGAATTCGACGGTTGTGTCGTCCACGGCACGCACGCCTACGGCGTCGCGCAGTTCTTCGAAGTTCTCGGCTGCCGGGTCGGCGGTGTTGAACTCCTCACCACCGGCGAGCAGGTACAGCACATAGGCATAATCGGAAGCCGTATTGGGGTCGAGTGTGCGCTTGACAGCAAATTCGACATCATGCGCAGTGACGGGGCCGAGGTCTTCAAACTCGCCGGTCGAGGGGTCGAGTTTAACCCAACGCACGTCGTCACGCATGGTGTAGGTCCAGGTCAAGCCATCCTCAGACGCCGACCACTCGGTCGCCAGGCTGGGCACGACATTGGCGTCTTCGTCAAAGGCTGTGAGGCCCATGAACATCTGGCGAATCGCCCAAATCGACGTTGTATCTGTACCCAGGCTTGGGTCGAGCGTCGGCGGTTCTGTCGTGATGACGGTATCCAGTACAACCTCATCACCAGTATCTGTGACAGCCGCTTCTTCGGCGGCGGGCTGTGAGTCCGCAGGGGCTTGACCCGCAGGCGCAGTTGCACATGCGCTCACGACCAGGGCCGCAATCAGCATGACTGTCACTAACAACCATCTATACTTCATACGAACCAACTCCTTTGCATTGAGCGACACCGAGGGATAGGTGCCCGGTGCCTATACAAACACCGCACAATCAGCCTCCAAGACTAAACAGGCGGTGTTCTGACCCTGTTGGCCGGACGCTCTGCATCTCCCTCCTTGCCCGTGCGGAACGCAGAGGCAGTGAGGACGCGCAGCGAGCGTCGCACCCAGACTATTCGTAGAGCCAACAGGCAGTATAGTGACCCGGTTTATACTCAGCGAAGGGAGGCTCCTGGTCCCGACAGATGTCCATCACGCGCGGGCAACGGGTGCAGAAGTTACAGCCTTTCGGAGGATTGGCCGGGCTGGGTACATCGCCTTCCAGGATGATGCGTCGGCGTTGGCTCTCGACTGCAGGGTCGGGAATCGGCACCGCCGAAAGCAAGGCCTGGGTATATGGATGCATGGGGTTGGCATAGAGTTCATCGCGATCCGCCAACTCCATAATTTTGCCGAGATACATGACCGCAATGCGGTCTGAAATATGGCGCACGACCGATAAGTCGTGGGCAATAAAGAGGTAGGTCAGCCCCAACTCGTCCTGCAGGTCTTCGAGCAGGTTGATGATCTGGGCCTGGATAGAGACATCCAACGCCGAAATCGGCTCGTCGCACACAATAAACGCAGGGTTCACAGCCAGGGCGCGCGCCACGCCGATGCGTTGGCGCTGGCCGCCGGAAAACTCATGCGGGTAGCGGTTGACAAAATAGGGGTTCAGCCCAACCGTCTTGAGCAGTTCCTGCACCCGGTCCTGGCGTTCTTTTTTCGTGCTGCCGATATTGTGGACCTCCAGCGGCTCGCCGATGATGCTGCCCACGGTCATGCGCGGGTTGAGCGAGGCATAGGGGTCCTGGAAGATCATCTGCATCCGGCGGCGCATCCGGCGCAGGTCTT
>CAZYQJ010000580.1:0-3986 GCA_964649925.1 uncultured Litorilinea sp. | reverse complement strand
GCGGGCAGCATCCCGTACCAGGAGACATAGGCGGGCAGCAGCCAGAAATAGACCAGCGGATGGCCGAAGAACCAGAACAGCGACCGCGAGAGCAGCGGGTCTGCGCCATCTGTCCACCCCAGCGCGCCGGGCAGGAGCAGGAACAGGATTTCAGCCGCCACACCCAGCGTCGCCAGTTGCCACATGACCATCGTAATCAGCGGGGCCAAGGTCAGGAAGGGGGTGCGTACGCCGGGGTTTTCGCGCCGCCACGCGCCATAGGTGAAGTACAGCCCATAGCCGACCGTCCAGGAACCGACGACGATCAAGGTCAGCCCCAGGTAAAAGGTCCAGTCGGCCAGCATGGGGGGATAGAAGGTGTAGAGGACGCTCGCCAGGTTGCTGAGGAGTGGATAGGCCGCCAGCAGCAGGCCGACGATCATCAGAACAAAGGCCAGGATGTTGATCCAGGGATAGCGCAGGGGCCGCTTCAGGCTGTTGACAACCGTATAGGTGAAGAACCCGCAGATAAAGAAGGTGGTCCACACCAGCGCATTGAGTACACCGTGGATGGTCAACCCCTGGTAATAGGTGCGGATGCCGGGGGCAAGCGGATTGTAAAGGTTGAGTCCGGCATGTTCCAGCCCCTGGAGTACGCCCAGCCAGAGGCCGATGGACAACGCGGCGATGCCGACGCCGATATTCCAGCCGGTCAACCGGTTGACAAGTTTGCGATCTGCATCGGTCAGCGCCACCGGGACCGGCTGCGCATCGGCCACGGTGGTGGGCATGGTTTGAACAGACATTCGGTCAATCTCTCCTTTACTGCGCGTGGGCCTGTTCGACGCCCGCTTCCTCGACGAAGATGCGCCCGTACATGGTGTGATGTAGCTGGCCGCAGTATTCGTGGCAGACGAAGTTGTAGACGCCTGGTTTCTCAAAGGTGGTGGTCAAGCGGGAGACCTGGCCGGGCAGCGCCATCATGTTGATGTTGGTGCCGGTAATCTTGACGCCATGCTGCACGTCCTGGCTGGTGATGTAAAAGGTGACAGTGGAGCCTACGGGCACATGGATCTCGTTGGGCGTAAACTGCCAGATCTGGGCGCGGATGTAGGCTTCATACCGGCCAGGAGCCAGTTCGCGCAGCCCCGGATCGGCAAAGGGGCTGCCCTCATCATACAGCGCCGCCGGGTCGATACGCTGATAGTCGCCGGGAACTTGGAACCCTACGGCAAACCCGGAAATGGTGACGGCCAGGAAAAAGATCGCCAGGATGATCACGGACAGGCGTATCCAGGCTCCCTCAAATCGATCGACGTGGAGTGTCTCCGCCGTCGCTTCGCCGTTGGCTTGCGGCTCGACCGCTGGGGTCTCATCGTGCTGCTCAGTCATTGGGCGGTTCCCCTCGAAAGCATGGTGAGGTAGACATTGCCCCACAAAGCCAAAACAATCAGGGCATAGACCAATAAGACAGCAATTGTGCCTTGTGGCGTGTCGGGACCTTGCTTCACAACCTATTCTCCTTGAGTGACTTCGCTAAGAAAACGACGACAAAAACCAAGGCAATGGTTTTTTGAGTGCGTGTGGTAGTGAGGACGGCTCCAACGAGCCTAGCCGCGCCGCATGAGATAGCTCATGTCTGCGGCCATTTCTTCCCCGGTTGTGCCATAGGGGAAGATCATGCGTACATAGCCTTCGGGGTCTATAACGGTGACGGCGCTGGTGTGATCGACCAGGTAGCCAGTTTGCGGCGTGCCGGGCTGCGCTTCAAAGAAGACGCCAAACTGGCTGGCCACGCGCTGAATCTCTTCTAGATCGCCAGTCATGCCGAGAAAGTCAGGGTGAAATGAGGAGGTGTAGAGCTTTAGCTGTTCCGGCGTATCGCGCTGCGGGTCTACCGTCACCAGAATGACCTGGACGTTCTCCATCCTTTTTTCGCCCAACGCCGCCGCCATCTGTTTGAGGTCGTTCATGGTGGTGGGGCAGACATCCGGGCAGAAGGTATAGCCAAAGTAAAGCAGCACGAACTGGCCGCGCAGATCGCTGAGGGCGAGCGGGTCGCCGGTCGAGGCGGTCAAGGTGAAGTCATCGGCCTGGCGGGGAGATTGTAGCAGTACGCCGTGCAGCTCGGGGACGCGATACCACCATCCGGCCAGCACCAGCAGCGCCACCAGGAGAAGCGCTGCTCCCACCCAGATCCAGCGGTTGCCCATCATGGCGGCAGACTTGGCCGCAGGCTGTTGTGCATCCGTAGGTTGTACAGTCGAATCCAACTTGGTCATGATTATCTTGGATAGCAGGAAAAGAGATGCGCTGCCTCATAGGCAAGGCGGGTGATCCCTTCGCTGTTGTTGACCTCTTTGACGATCAACCCCACATCGCGCGCTAGGATCTCCGGGTCGGGGGACGGGGTGCGGTAGACGGCGCGCAGGATGCCCCATCCATCGACCAGCGCAAAGACCGGGTCAAAGGTAAAGTCGCCATCGGCTTCCTGATTGAAATAGGTGCTGAAGCCCGCGCCAATCACGTGCTTGAGTTGCGCCGCGTCGCCGGTGACAAAGTGCCAGCGGGAGGTGTCCGCACCCAGTGATTGGGCATGGGCCGCCAGCCGTTCGGGGGTGTCATACGCCGGGTCGAAGGAGATGGTGACGTACTCCAGCGGGACTGTGCCTGTGTCCACTGCGGCAAGCCTTTGCTGTAACGCCTGCATGGTCTGGCTGGGCTGCGGGCACGGGGCTTCGCAGCGTGTATAGGTAAAGGTATAGAGGACAATCCGCCCACGCAAGTCTTCACTGGTGAGCCGCTCGCCATCCTGATCCACAAAGGCAAAACCGGGCGCTAGGCTGATGCGCGGCAGCACCTGGATGGGCCGGAAGACGGTGAAGGCGATGATGGCAATGACCGGGATCGCCAGCAACACAGCCACCAGGCGCAGCGGCGGCGCGCTCTCTGTCTGCCAGGGAGGCGATGAAGATGGGGTGGTTGGTTGCACGTTACTGGTCATGGCCCAGGATGAACCCATTGGCTACGGATGCCGATTGCGCGACAAAACCGGGGATCAAGCGTTAGAACAACGGCTGGTCCCACGAGCCGCCGAAAGCACCCGATAGTTTACCTTACCCTGCGCCCGGCTGCAACTGAAGGGGGGGACTATGAGAAGATCTTCACAACTAGGCCGGGTGATGAGGCTGACCGGCGCAGATCTCAGCCCACCAGCGATCCGCCAGACGGCCTGCTTCGGCGACCGCGGCGGCGACTGCGGGGCTGAGTGATTCGCCATGCCCAAAGTCCTGGCCGCCGATCCGCAGCAGCCAGCCGCGGGGGTGGTGGTCAAAGAGCCGCGCCGCATAGAGCAGCAGTGTTGCAGGTGACAGGTGATGGGTCAGGTTGGCGGTCGCGGGGGCAGCCTCTAGGGCGGTCAACTCCGCCTGCGGCGTGCTGTCCGGCGACTGCACAGCAGCGTCTATAAAGAGAACGGCGACCACATCGGGTGCAGCAATATCCACGGCCATCTCCGGCCCAAGCTGATGCGCCAGCATCAGCCGGACCGGGCGGCCCTGTGCTTGCCAGGTATCGTGGAGCATTTCGGCAAGGAGTAGGCCTGCGCCGTCATCACGGCGCAGGCTGTTTCCATATCCGATCACCAGGAGGCAAGGGGTATCAGGCATGTATTCACTCACTCATTCAGCCGCGCACGATTTCGTCGACAACCTGACCGTCGGCGGCGATCAACTGCACCTGCATAGGCATCTGCCCTGCGGCATGGGTCGAACAGCTCAGACAAGGGTCGTAGACGCGGATACCGTGTTCAATCCGGTTGAGCACGCCTTCTTCAAGCTTATGACCGTTGATGTACTGGCGGGCGATCTGAAGGACAGTGCGGTTCATCGCCAGGTTGTTCTGCCCCGTGGCGACGATCAGATTGACCTTTTGCAGGATGCCATTCTCGTCTACATGGTACTCATGGAAGAGCGTTCCCCGCGGGGCTTCGGTCACGCCGATGCCGA
>CAZYQJ010000579.1:0-3989 GCA_964649925.1 uncultured Litorilinea sp. | reverse complement strand
CTGCTCTTCCAACCCTGCGTCGCGGTGGGCCGGCCACGCAGGCAGCGAGCGGCGCACATGTTCCAACGTGCCGCCCCCCGTCCGGATCAGTCCAGTGAGCAGCGCTCTCGGCACAAAGCCGCTGGCACTCTTTTTCTCCTGTTCCAAGATGATCTGGGTCAGGGTGAGGTTGGTCAGATCCTCGCCGCTCTCATGATCTAACACCTGAACCTCAGCGCCGTCGCGGATCATTTGTGTAATTTGATCCAGCGTCACATAGCGTTTGGCTTCGGTGTCGTACAATTTTCGGTTGGGGTATCGCTTGATGATGGGCATGTGTAATTGATCTGTGTTCTGCCGGACACTCGTCCGCGCCTATGGTCGTCTCTCTGGCATGGGGCGCATGCATCATAGCACACCCTGTCGCGCTGCGTCAAAGGGTCCGCTACAGAGCATGCGGTCTGCACGCCGCAACCCTTAGCGTAAATTCACTGGATGAGACACAGCAGGCGTGCCAACCTGGATCGACAAGCTGCCGGGAAAAATATCGCAAAATTGTGGATAACTTTGTGCCACCAGAGAGAAATATTGTGCTGGTATGGGGATAACTTGTGGCATCTGGGGATAACTCGCAGGCTGTGCGGCACAGGTCTGCAGACTGTTTGGGCACACCCTGCCCTTGCACCTGCGCACCAGCAGCTTGCGTCCGGCCTGAAACCTGCTATGATCGGGCCATGTTTCCATCCACCGCAGATGCGTCCGGATCTATCTCGTCACTGCCCACGCGCCAGCTACGCGATGCCCTGGCACATCTCTATGACCACGCCTATCTGGAGCGGCATCCCCTTGCTGCGCGCCTCGCCCGGGGGAGCAGCGGCACACGCACGCGCGCCCAGGAGACACGGCGCATTTTGCTCAACGCCATCGAACTGCTCAACCCGGGCGATAACTGGGGGCTGCGCTCACTCGAACGTCGCGCCTATGCTGTGCTGTTTGGCCTTTATGTTGAAGGCCACGACATGCCTACCGTCGCCCAGTCGCTTGGCATCAGCAGCCGCCAGTTACGCCGCGACCGGGCCGCCGCCCTGGAATCGCTCGCCGCACTCTTGGAGGATCGCTACCTGACCCCTGCCGAAGAAGGTCAGCCCCATGGCCCACTGGCGGAAGACCCCCTGCACCAGGAGAGCTTCCGGCTGGCTCAGCAGCAAGAATGCGTCTACCTGGAAGAACTGGCGGATAGTCTCTTTGCTATCCTCGACTCCTTGGCCCGCGCCAATGATGTGCGGCTGCGCATGGAACTGCCTGCAGCGGTTTCCTTTGTGCGCGCCAACCCCACCTTGCTGCGCCAACTCCTGTTGAGCCTGGGGAGCCATGCCATCGCGCATGTGCAGCCACACTGCTTGACCCTGGCTGCACAGACGCACATCAACGAGACTGGTGTGACGTCTTTACAAGTGGGGTGGCATCTACAGTGGAGTACGCAGACCCCCGCCACGTTTCATCTAAAAGACCTGTTTGCCGACCCTGACACACCGGCGACCTTGGCGGCTGCGCTGGGCGGCCATCTCCAGGTAGAGCCAGGCGCACAGGGAGATGCATGCCTCTGGCTGGAATTGTCCCAGGGCATCCATCGCACAGTGCTGGTCATCGACGATAACCATGACCTCCTGGAGTTATTTCGCCGCTATCTGACCGGCCATCCCTACCTGGTGCAAAGCGCGTCCAGTGTAGATGAAGGGCTGGCCCTGGTGCAGCGGTCGTTGCCGGATGCCATCGTACTGGATCTGATGATGCCTGGTCGTGATGGGTGGGAAGCCCTGGCCGCTCTGCGCCGTGACCCCGCGCTCACTGCCGTCCCCGTAATCATATGTAGCGTGCTGCATGAGCCCGAGTTGGCGCACGCCATGGGTGCACAGTGCGTCCTCAAGAAGCCGGTTGGTGCGCCGGAATTGCTGGCTGCGCTGGAGGCGGTGCTTCCGGGGGCGTAGGTGTAGGCAGCGCGTCGATTAGCGATTGCAGACAGCGTAATGCCTGCGAAAGATGCAGCCCTTCGGGGACGTTAAGCCGGATCTCGTTGTGCGCTGCCCACGGCAACTCCTTATCGGGCAGGTCTTGGGCCGTCACCATCACGACAGGGATACCTTGCAGTGCAGGGACATTGCGCATGGTCTGCAGGACGTCTACGCCACCCATCCCCGGCATGAGCAGGTCGAGCAGCACCAGATCAGGCCGCCGTTCCCGCATCCGTTCCAGCCCTTCGGCGCCGCCGCAGGCTGTGTCTACCGAATAAGACCTGGGTGCGGCGCGCACCATACGCGCCAGCAGTTCGCATAGTTGCGGGTCGTCGTCCACCACCAACACATGCGCCACCTGCTCGCCATAGCCCGCCAGTGTGGCGATAACCTGATCGCGGTCAATCGGTTTGACCAGATAGCGGTCCACCCCCAACTGTCGCGCCACATGGTGCGTCGACGGTAGCGGGCAGGTAATCAGCGGGACCGGCAACGCTGGCGGCGGGTTCATCGGCTCGCTGCAGACGATAGCGCGCGGCCACAGAGCGGCGACGGCATCACACAAATCCGCTTCCTCCACATGGCGCACCTGGACGTGCTGCAAGTGGCGTTTGAGGAAATGCGCGCCCATCGGCTCATCCCCAACCACCAGTACCACTGGGCCGTGGCGCGCCTCCTGTTGAGTGGTCAACAGCGGGCCTATCGAGGGGCTTGTCTGGGCTTGGGGCGGCGCTATAGGCAGTGTAAACGAGAAGCAGCTTCCCTGCCCGACCTCGCTTTCTACCCACATGCGCCCCCCATGCAATTCTACAAAGCGACGGCTCAACGCCAGCCCCAGCCCTGTGCCGTCATGCTGCTTGGCAAGCTGCGCATCCACTTGGTAAAACTCCTCAAAAACCAGCGGCAGATTTTCAGGCGGGATGCCCGGCCCGGTGTCGGCGACATCAACCTGCACCGCGTCCCCCTTGCGCGCCAACCGCACGCGTACGCTCCCCGCTTGGGTAAAGCGTAGGGCGTTGCTCAACAGATTGAGCAGCACCTGGCGCACGCGCAGCCGGTCCAGCAGTACGGGCGGCAGGTCCGGCTCGGTTTCGACCTCCAGCGTGACACCCTTGGGCGCGGCCAGCGGCGCAACCAGTTCCATGACCTCATCGACCACGGCAGTGGGTTCGGCGCGCTCCAAAAAGAGGGGAAGATGCTGTGCGTCCATCTTGGATAGGTCCAACACATCGTCGATCAGGTTCTTGAGGTGTTGGGCGCTGCGGTAGATGCGGTTGACATCGCCCATAAAGGGCCGCGGCACAGCATGGACGCCGTAGGACTCCGGGGACAAGACAATGGCTTCACTAAAGCCGATGATGATGTTGAGCGGCGTCCGCAGTTCATGGCTGACATTGGCGACAAACTGTTGCTTGGCGCGGCGGGCTTCCTCGGCGGCGGCACGCGCATGCGCCAGTTGCACGCTGAACCGCTCCAGCCGGTAATAGGCGCTGTCGAGTTCTTTGAGGGCTTGGGCCAGTTCAGCGCGGTGGCGGCGCGTCTGGTCTGTCTGCGATTGTGCCTGGCTGTAGCTGTTCCAGGCCCAGGCAAGTGCCAGGACCAGGTTGCGGTTGGAGAGCCAGGCGATCAGCAGCGTGAGCCAGAGCGACCCCAGGGGCGACAGCAAAGCGGTGGCGGTCTCTCCCTGGTTGGCGGCTGCCATGACGGTCACGACGGTGAGCCACAGCGCCAGGGGCAGCGTTCCCACCAGCCCGGCCAGGTTCATCGCCAGCAGCACCAGCATGGCCGCCAGCGCGATCACTGGGCCGGTGGCAAAGTGCAGCCAGATTAGCAGCGTTATCGCCATCGTCAGCCCGGCGAGGTAGATCCCGATAGCGGCGCGCAGATGGGATTTCGCCAGCCATTGTGCCAACCCTGCGCTGCCGATCACACTAGCCGCGGCCCACCCCATCAGCGGGGGCTGCAGCCCATCGACACGGCTGATCAGGAGATAGCCGT
>CAZYQJ010000578.1:0-3993 GCA_964649925.1 uncultured Litorilinea sp. | reverse complement strand
TTTTATGGGGCCATTTGCCGCGCACATCATCAATGATTACCTGTTGAACATACCCGATGAACGCGCCCCGGATTCCCAAATCATGATTGATACAGCTGTGATGATTTTTCTACACGGCCTGGATTATAACGAAGGATAGTAAACATTTTTCCGGATTTTTATAGAACAATCAATAAAAGCAGAAAGGGACATCGTGTCGACTGCCAATAAGCGCTGGTTGCTGGCTACACAACTGCTGAATGGGAGCGTCACGATTGGTGCGCTAGTGTTGATCGGGTTGATTTTGCAGCGGCCTGACCGTCTTACACATCCCGATTGGGTTATCTGGTTAATCTTGATCATTGGTGGGCTCCACACCTTTGAGGAATATACTCTTCCTGGTGGATTCGTCCGCTGGTTCAATCAAGTCTACTTTGTTAGCGACAATGAAAATTTCCCCCTGTCGATTAAAAAGGCCTTTCTCACGGATGCACTCGCCGGCGTCGCCATTATCGCGACAGTCGCCCTTGTCGGCACACACTTCTATTGGCTCTCACTGGGATTCATCAGCCTGATGTTCATCAACGGAATGGTGCATCTTACGGATAGCATCACACGTGGGCGTTACTCCCCAGGCGTGGTAAGCTCCGCCTTGTTGAATGTGCCTTTGGGTGCTTATGTGATTTATTTCTATTTATCCGGTGGTTATGCCGGCATGATCGACGTGACAACTGCCTATGGTATAGGCTTACTAGGACATGTTTTTTTCTATCAAACGATTCGCGCCGACATGGCTGCCCACTCCTTACAAATGCAAAAGCGACGGCACAGCTAACCTTGCCCGTACCGCCGCTAAAGGCAGGCTGTGACTACAAATCGCCAGGACCACACCACAGTTGACGCGCGCTGCCAGAGGGTCTATGCTATAATTCGTTATCCATCTATGCATGCGCCCCAGGAGTTGTTCCATGAATGCACTCGATACAGCCGAGAAGCAAGCCAAAAAGGACAAAGAATCAGAACTCCCGCCGATCTGGCAGCAAGTTCAGACGGCCATCTGGCTGATCGGCCTGGCTATCCTCTTTTGGCAGGGCTGGATCTTTCCGGGCATCTTGGTCTTGGTGGCCATCAGCGGCATAACCCAAGCCCTGATTATGGCTTATGTCAAACAAAAAGAGGGCGCAGCCGCGGTTGAAACAGCGCGCGAGCTGAACCTGCCTCCCTCCTGCCCCAACTGCGGTGGGCCGATCTCCCACCAGAGTGTACGCTGGACCGGAACCCACACAGCAGCCTGTCCCTACTGCGGCGCAGCCATCAAAGTCACCGATATCCCCGCGGCTGCCTCAACGCGCGCGTCACGGTGAAGTTGGCTAGCCTTCCGCGAAATCCGATTGCCCGCCTCCTCGACCGCCGCCAACCCTCGGCGTGGATGGTACTCGGCGGCGCGGCCCTACTGGTTGGGGTGTTGAGCGGCGCAGGCATCTGGCTCTTTGAGTTGCTGATTGAATGGGCCTCCCACGGATTTGCCCTGCTCGCTCATGGGCTGGCCCCATTTGGTGTATGGACACACGCGCTGGTGACCGCCGTAGGCGGGCTGGCTGTTGGCCTGATCCTCCACTTCCTGGTGGGCGTAGAACGCTATCACGGGGTGGCGGGCATCGTCGAATCCGTAGCCTTGGGCGGCGGGCGGCTGCGCTACTGGCGCGTTCCGGCCAAAACCGTCGCCTCGGCGTTGTCCATCAGCGCGGGCGCGTCCGTCGGGCCTGAAGACCCCTCCGTCCAGATCGGCGCCAACCTCGGATCGATGTTCGGGCAGTGGTTTCGTCTCTCGGATGAACGGGTACGCGTCCTGGTTGCAGCAGGCGCGGCGGCAGGCGTTGCCGCAGCCTTCAATGCCCCTATCGCCGGGGTCTTTTTTGCGCTGGAGGTGATCATAGGCGAGATCTCTGGCGCATCGCTGGGCGCGGTCTTGTTGGCCGCTGTGGTTTCCGCCGCCTTCACCCAGGCAGTCACCGGCCCCCAACCGGCGTTTGCCGTGCCCACCTACCCCTACCATTCCGCGCTGGAATTGCCTTTTTATCTTGGCCTGGGGCTGATCGCAGGCCCGATTGCCGCCATCTACGTGCGCCTCATCTACCAGGTCCAGGACATCTTCCACGCCTGGCGCGCGCCGGGCTGGGTCAAGCCAGCCGTCGCCGGGTTGATCGTCGGCGGCGCGGGCATCTTTCTGCCCCAGATTCAGGGAGTCGGCTATACGACCATCGAAGCCATTCTCAACCATGCCCCCATGGCGGCCTCGCTGCTGGTGGCGTTGAGCCTCGCCAAACTGATCTTCACGCCCGTCAGCATCGGCGGGGGTTTTCTTGGTGGCCTCTTTGCGCCTGCACTCTTTATCGGCGCGACCCTCGGCGGCGCATATGGCAGTTGGGCCGACCGCCTGGTCGCCACACCTACCCTGAACCCTGCCTCGTTTGCTATGGTGGGGATGGCCGCGGTGCTGGCCGGAGCCATCCATGCCCCACTCACCGCCATCCTCCTGCTCTTTGAGATGACCCACGACTACCGCATCATCCTCCCGTTGATGTTTGCGGTCACCGTAAGCATGCTGGTATCACAGCGCATCCAGCGCGATTCAGTCTACCTGCTCGCCCTGGCGCGCAAGGGCATCCGCATCGAGCGCGGCCGCGATGTGGAAGTCCTCGAAGGCATCACCGTGGGTGAGGCGATGGAGACTGAATTCCCCTCCATTGCCGAGAATGCCACGGTGGCAGACGCCGCCGACCGACTCATGCGGATGCGCTCGCATGGGATGCCGGTGGTGAACGAGGACGGGGACTTGGCAGGCATCCTCACGCTTCAAGATATTGACCGGGGTCAGAGCCAGACCGACAACCGCGCCTTGACCGTGGGCGACATCTGCACGCGCGACCTGCTGGTGGCCTACCCCGACGAATCGCTGGGGACAGCGCTGCGGCGCATGAGCACGCGCGACGTGGGCCGCCTGCCCGTGGTGATGCGCCATGACACGAAGCGCCTAGTAGGGCTGCTGCGGCGCACCAATATCATCCGCGCCTATGATGTGGCTCTCACCCGCCGCGCCGCGCTGCGCCACCGGGCCAACCAGGTCCGCTTGGGCGCGGTCGGCGGCATGGACGTGCACGAGTTCACCATCCAGCCCGGCTCGGCCTGCGATGGCAGCCAGGTCGGACAGATCGCCTGGCCGCATGACTGTGTGATCGCCACCCTGCGCCGCGGCAGCCGCCTGATGATCCCGCGCGGTGGCACCATACTCCAGGCGGGTGATGTGCTGGCCGTCGTCGCCGAAGACGCCGCGCTCAACACCGTAGGCGCACTCTGTGACAGTTCCGGCGTGCCGCAGACCCAACGGTAATGCGCAGCCAGTTGACCAAAACGCATCTCACAGGTATTGTTCCAGCAGAATCATCATGACGCACCCAACCACCACAATCGGCCTCATCTCTGACACCCATATGCCCGCACGACGGCGCACCCTGCCCGCCGCCCTCTTTGATCTGTTCCAAGGGGTGGACTTGATCCTGCACGCAGGCGACGTGGGCAAGCTTTGGGTGCTGGACCAACTCGGCAGCCTCGCGCCGGTCATCGCCGTCCACGGCAACGACGACACCGAAGAAGCGCAGCGCGAACTCCCGTATCAGCAGGTGATCGCCATCAACGGCGTGCGCATTCTGCTCTGGCACAGCCACCACCCCGACTGGCACACCGAGATGGCCTCGCGGCGCGACAACGTCATCTCCCCTATCCGCAGCGTCGAACGCGCGCAGCGGGCAGGCGCACAGGTCGCCGTCTTTGGTCACTGGCACATCCCCTTTACACACCGGCAGGATGGGGTCCTCGTCGTCAACCCTGGTGCGCTGGCCTCTGGCAGTTACTTCACGCGGCTGACGGTCGCTTCCGTCGCGCTGATGACCATCGACAGCAACGGGCAGGTCGACGTGCGCCATGTGGACTTGGACGCGCCCGATCGATCCTTTG
>CAZYQJ010000577.1:0-4008 GCA_964649925.1 uncultured Litorilinea sp. | reverse complement strand
CGACCCCACCGGCGCAGCCAGCCCCTTGCTCAAGCAGACGCTGACGCTGTCCGCCGCCTGCACCAGACGCGCCGGGGAGACATTGAGGGCCACCGCTGCGTTCCACAGCCGCGCGCCGTCCACATGCAGTTTCAGGCCGCGCCGGTGCGCCAGTTCACCTGCCGCGTCCATGTAGGCGACCGGCAGCACACGTCCGCCGCAGAAATTGTGCGTGTTCTCCAGACAGAGCAAACGCGTGCCCGGTTCATGCTCATCATCGCGGCGGATGGCCGCCTCCACCTTTGCCAGGTCTAGCGTGCCGTCCGCCTCATTGGGGATCGTGTGTGGGTGCACGCCACCGAGCGCCGCCGCGCCCCCCTGTTCAGAACGGAAGATGTGCGCCCAATTGCCCAGGATCATCTCATCGCCGCGGCCGCAGTGGCTCAACACCGATACCAGATTGCCCATCGTCCCGCTGGCGACAAAGACAGCCGCTTCCTTGCCCAATAGCTCCGCCACCATCTCCTCCAGCCGGTTGACGGTGGGGTCTTCTCCATAGACATCATCACCTACCTCAGCCGCGGCCATGGCCTGGCGCATCGCCTCGGTCGGCTGGGTCACTGTGTCGCTGCGCAGGTCGATCAGATGCCCGTTTGTAGTGGTTGCCACGTCACTCTCCTATCGATTTCAGCCCAGACGCTGTAAATAGTTTTCCATCGCTGCAAACAGGCGCACCATATCCCCCTCGGTCACCTCGCCCATATGCGCTATACGGAACGCCTTGCCCTTAAAGATTCCGTATCCGTTGGAGATCTCCATCTCATCTTCTGCCAGGTGGCGGTTGAGATCCCCAATATCCACGGCGCGGGTATTCGCCACATTGGTCACAGTCGGGGACCGGTAACCTTCTTCGGCAGCCAGCGTGAAACCGTTCGCCAGCGCCCACTGCTGCGTCATGTCCGCCAGCCGCTGATGGCGCGCGTAGCGTTGATCAAGCCCCTCCGCAAAGATGTTGTCGAACTGCACGCTGGCAGCGCGCATCAGGCTGATCGCTGGCGTGGATGGCGTGGTATTTTTGAGCAGCGACTTCTCCAGGTTCAAGAAGTCAAAATACCACCCGCGCCCCTTCACCGTCTTCGCCCGCTCCAGCACCCGGTCATGTACGGCACAGAAAGCCAACCCAGGGGGCAGCGCCAATGCCTTTTGCGACGACGTTAACATCAGATCCAGACCCCACTCGTCAAAGGGGATGCGCGTCCCAGCAAAGGATGAGACGGCATCCACCAGCACCAGCGTTTCCGGGCTGATCTGCCGCACCACGGCTGCGATCTCACCGACCGGGCTTGTCACACCAGTGCTGGTTTCGTTATGCACCACGGTGATGGCGTCCACCGGCCCATCAGCTATCGCCTGCTCCAATGCCTGGGCCACGGCTTCCGGCTTGACGGCCGTGTTCCACTCCACGTCAACGCGAATCGCGTCCTTATCGCACCCCTTTGCCGTCTCATGCCAGCGCTGGCCGAATGCGCCGTTGACAAAGTTCAATACCCGGCCCCCCACCGCGTTGCGAATGGCGGCCTCATGCATGGCCGACCCGGACGCGGCGACGATATAGACGCGGAACTGCGTCTCGAAAAGCGTACGCAACTGCGACTCAAGTTTGGCAAATAACGCCTCAAACTCGTCACTGCGATGCCCGATCATCGGGGCAGCCTGCGCGGCCAGCACCTCAGGCAGTACATCCGTTGGACCAGGAATAAAGAGCCGCTGGGCTGGTTTGGTGCGGCTCAGGGTTTCTTGTTGGGTGGTAGGCACTCGTGAACTTCCTTCCTACTACGCTCCAATGAGCGGCAAACCGTGGACTGTGCAGCGCATGGCTTGTCAGGTGGGCGCACCATCCATGCCCCCCTCAGCGCATGAGTAGCTGAACCTTCGTATTCTGCCATCGAGCCACATGCCGCGCAATCTGAGCGGTACTTTGCAGCCGATTGACGCAAGATGAATTTTGCCCGACTGCATATCTGGGGCAAGATGATCAGGGGATGCGCCCCTGTGTGCATCGTGCTGACCCTATGCAACAGTCAGCCCACTACCTACTATCTGTCTAGGTACTGCGTTAACGTATGTAGTCACCGACTGATCTATAACCTTTATCTTGCCACTACCTGCTGTGGAGTACAACATGGACCTGCAAAGCTTTGTCCCCGAATTGGAGGATCGTTTCCTCCGCTACGTCCAGATCGATTCACCCGCCGACGAATCCTCCGAGACCGTGCCCAGTACCCCCGAACAGTGGGAAATCCTGCGCCTGCTCGAAAGGGAACTGCGTGAGATCGGCGCAGCCGATGTGCGGCTTACCGACTACGGCTGTGTCCTCGCCACGCTGCCCGCCACAGCCGCCCATACCAACAGCCCGACCGTCGCGTTTCTGGCACATATCGATACAGCCCCGGCCTTCAACGGGCGCGGCGTCAAGCCGCGCGTCCACCGCAGCTATGACGGCAGCCCCATCCACTTCCCCGACGATTCCGGCGTCGTCTTGCACCCCGATGAATTTCCCTATCTGCGCCAGAAGATAGGCGAAGACCTGGTTACCGCTTCAGGTACGACGCTGCTCGGTGCGGACGACAAAGCGGGCGTCGCCATCATCATGGCAATGGCTTCCTATTTGCTCGCCCATCCAGAGATCGAACATGGCCCCATCCGCATCTGCTTCACCCCCGACGAAGAGATCGGAACCGGCATCCGCCATCTCACCCTGGACGACCTGGCCGCCGACTTTGCCTATACGCTGGATGGCCAAGACGCGGGCGAGATCACCTTTGAAACCTTCTCCGCCGACAAAGCCGTCGTCCGGATCACCGGCGTCTCAACTCACACCGGCACGGCCTTCAATGTATTGGTCAACGCCTTACATCTGTCCGCCAAACTGATCGACCTGCTGCCGCAGCACACGCGCACCCCCGAAACCACGCGCGACCGCCAGGGCTTTATCCACGTCTATCAGATGCACGGCACGGCTGCCGAAGCGGAGATTCACTTCATCCTGCGTGACTACGAGTTGGACGGTCTACAATCGCATGGAGACGTGCTGCGCGCTGCCTGTCAGACGCTGCAACTGGCCGAACCGCGCGCACGCGTCAACCTTACCATCACGCCGCAGTATCGCAACATGCGCTATTGGCTGGAAAATGACATGCGACCGGTGCATCTCGCCGAGGAAGCCATCCGCCGCGTTGGGCTGGAACCGCTGCAAACCCCTGTGCGCGGCGGGACGGACGGATCACAGTTGACCGAAAAGGGTGTGCCCACGCCCAACATCTTTACCGGGATGCAAAACGTCCACGGGCCAATGGAGTGGATTTCACTGCAGGATATGGCGCGCGCCACCCAGGTCTGCATTGAACTGGTGCAACTCTGGGCGGCGCAGCAGGAGGCGTAACCGGCGCGTTGGGAAGGCCGCAAACGAATCAGGGCAGGCGGCGCAGCGATGGCGTCTTGAAGATGATCAAGGCCGCAAAGGTGAGTGATAACGTCGCACTGAAGATAATGGCCGGGCTTAACCCGAACCATTCAGACAACGTACCGATCATGAGGTTGCCAAAGGGTGTGAAACCGGCAAAGGTGAGGGTGTAGAGGCTCATCACGCGCCCGCGCATCTGGTCGGCCACCCGCGTTTGAAGCAGCGTGTTGATCATCGTGAAGGTCACCATAAAGCCGACGCCCAAAGCGACCGCCAAGATCAGCGCCAGCGCATAGACCGGGGTCACGGCAAACACCATCAAGCCGAGCGGGAAGGCGAGGATGGAGCGCATCAGCCACCGTCCTCGCCTTCCCGTTTCGCCGGATTGCGCGACCAGCAGCGCGCCGGTGACCGCGCCCACCCCTGTGGCCGCGTTGATCGCCCCATATGCGCCCGCACCGGCGTGCAGCACCTTGTCCACAAACGCAGGCAGCACCGTACTATACGATGTGCCAAACATGCTGAAGACTAACGCCAGCAGCAGCAGCGCGATCAAGTCCGGCGAA
>CAZYQJ010000576.1:0-4013 GCA_964649925.1 uncultured Litorilinea sp. | reverse complement strand
GGTCAATGCCTGTGCGGCTGGTCTGGTCGTGGACGATCACGGCGATCTTGCCTTCGCCCCCAATCAGTTCGGCCATCTTGTCCGCAGCCAGGGCGGCAGCCGCCACGTTGTCGGTGGCCGCTGTGCTGATCGGGATGTCGCTGTCCACGCCGGAGTCAAAGCCGACGACGGGGATGCCCGCGGCCTGCGCTTCTTCCAGCAGCGGGATGACCGCCTGGCTGTCCAACGCTGCCAGACAGATAGCATCGGGGTTTCTGGCCAGGGCAGCCTGCAGCATCTCAATCTGCCTATCGACCATGGCTTCCGATTCCGGGCCTTCGAAGGTGATCTCGACATTCAGGTCGGCGGCGGCCTGTTCGGCACCCTGCTTCACAGCCTGCCAGAACTGATGCTGGAAGCCTTTGGAGATCATGGGGATATAGGGCACGTCGCCGGTGTCTGCCGCCGTTTCCTCAGATTCCTCGGCGGGCGCTTCGGCCTCTGCCGGGGCTTCAGCCTCCTCGGCTGCTTCTTCGGCGGGTGGTTCGGTGGCCTCCGCTTCCTCGGCGGGCGCTTCTGCTTCTGCCGGGGCTTCGGCAGCTTCTTCAGCAGGTGCTGCGCCACTGTCGGCGGGGGCAGCCGCGGGTGCGCCACAGGCAGCGACTAGGGCCATGATGACCAGCAGTGCCGCCATGATACTGAACCAACGTTTCGACGTCATAGAAGTCTCCTCTTTTCCTGGTCTGGAATTCAGATAGTACACAGCCTGCAAGCTGTGGGGATGCCTTTCGGTGCTATCAATAGGCGTAAGTCATTCTATCCCTTTGGTTCCGATAGTGTCAAGGCAATGGAGATGCGCTTCTGGCGCGGCTTGACATCTGCATGGCCGGGTGTTCCGACAACGCCTTAGAAAGCATACGAGAACCTGCTGCTGGACGTATTACGCTATCCCCTTCTTTGTTCTGCAAACTTCATACATAGCGCAAACATCGCGCATGTATTGTGAAAACATTCTCCCGGTACACTGGAATCAGTAGGCAGGCCGTATGCGTAACGCAGGCGGTTGCCAAACATTGGGCAGATCTACTTGTCTTGCGGAGGGTTTGCCTGGGACGACGGGAGAGCAGGACAGTGATTAAGGAGCAACCGATGGTACGAGTATCCCACGGGACTGCCGACCGCATCACTGCCTGGCGCGTGCGCGATGCCCTGGCGTGCCATCCCTTGTTAGGGGGGGCTACCGCCCAAATTAGCATCCATGCTGATTTTGAGTCTGTGACATTGGAAGGATGGACACTGGACAATCGAGTGCAGCACTTAGCCATTCGCCTGGCGCGGCGCGCAGCAGGCCGGCGCGCGGTTCAGACCGATCTGCGCACCCGGCCCGCGACAGCCGGCAGTGGCGCTAACGCAGTGCTGACATAGCAGAAATAGAGCGCTAACGTTGTGCTTGCGCTGTACTAACAGCCGCCCTGTAGGATAGGGGCAGAGTACGACGTAATCACAATTTGCATGAATAGATGATCCGCCTTGGATTTGATACTGAATCTTGAACAAGGAGAAAGAGCCATGCGTGTACGCACTTACCATGACCTTATGCGCGACTTTTTTACCATTGCAGATGCCTTCAACCGCGCCGCCTATGATTACACGACCAATGGCGGCAGCAACGGCGCATCCAATGGCCACACCGCGCAGACCGTTCGCCTGCCGCTGGATGTCGTGGCCGGGGACGAGGGGTTCCAGGTGATGGCCTATGTGCCGGGCGTCAACCCGGATGAGGTAGAGATTACCGTCGAGGGTGACGAGTTGACCATCCGCGGTGCGCTGCCCCAGGTGGAGGAAGGCACAAACTTCATCCGGCGTGAACTCTATCATGGCCGCTTTGAACGCCGCTTGACCTTCAACGTGCCTGTCGACGTGGACGGCATCGAAGCCCACTTCAGCAACGGCCTGTTGACGTTGACCGTTCCTAAGGCGGAGGCCGTACGCCCGAAGCAGATCAAGATTCAGACCGCCTAATTGCTGACGGGCCGTGGGGGTTGGCACCCAAGTGACCGCTGTTAGGGCCGTATATCGCAGCACACAGACATAAAGCCGGACAAGGAGAAGGGCAGCGCGTCACTTGTTTATCATAGATACCCCCACATAGAACCAGGGCCGGATCGCGATCCGGCCCTGGTTCATTCTTGCGGTCTTCCGTCCCGGTCATCACCGCTGCGGCGCTGCCCAGATTATGGTTTGCTGCGCCGTCCTTTCTCACCGCCAGGTTGACGCTGGGGCCTGCCGTGGTAGAATACACGGACGTACAGTGCCGGGGACAGGCGCGCCCTAATCCCCACCGGGCGCTGTGATCCAAAAAGGATAGACCATGCTTCGCAAGTTATATACCGCCATCACGGGCGATCCTAACGAAAAAGCCCTCAAACGCTACTGGCCGGTGGTCGAAGAGATCAACGGGCTGGAGAAGCGTTTTGAGACCATGAGCGACGACGAACTGCGCGGCCTGACGGAAGACTTCCGGCAGCGCATCCAGGCGGAGACCGAGGAACTGCGCGCGCTTTTGGCGGCGGCTGAGCAAGAATATTTGGATGTATTGGGCACAGAAGAGCAAAAATTTGCGCGTATCGAGGTAGACCGGCTCAGAAAGGAGATCCTAAAAGCAGAGAAGGATATCCTGGATGAGATCTTGCCCGAAGCGTTTGCCGCGGTGCGCGAGGCGAGCAAACGCACCACCGGTCTGCGCCATTACGATGTGCAACTCATCGGCGGTATGGTGCTGCACAACGGCATCATTGCCGAGATGAAAACCGGTGAAGGCAAGACGTTGGTCGCCACGCTGCCGCTTTATTTGAACGCGCTGGCAGGCCGCGGCGCGCATTTGGTAACGCCCAACGATTATCTGTCCAAGGTCGGTTTGCAGTTGATGGGGCCGATCTATCACAAGTTGGGCCTGAGCGCGGCGGTGATCCAGAACAGCGCGGGCCATCCGGATCGGGGGAGTTTTCTCTATGACCCCGACTATCCTTCTGCCGACGACCGCTTTCAGGCGTTGCGCCCGATCACACGTCGCGAGGCGTACCGGGCCGACATCACCTATGGCACAAACAATGAATTTGGCTTTGACTACCTGCGCGACAACATGGTGCAGGACGTCAGCCAGATTACGCAGCGTGAACTGCACTTTGCTATCGTCGACGAGGTGGACAACATCCTGATCGACGAGGCGCGCACCCCGTTGATCATCTCCGGTGAGGCGCGTGAAAGCTCGAACTACTACGTGCAGTTTGCCCAACTGGTCAAGACGCTGCGCCCAGAAGATCATTTTGTGGTCAACGAGAAGGAGCGCGTCGCCACGCTGACCGAGGAGGGCATCGCCGCCATTGAGCAGCGGCTGGGGATCGAGAACCTCTACAGTCCAGAGCACTTCGAGATGATCCCCTATCTGGACAACGCCCTGCGCGCCCATGCGCTGTTCCATTGCGACCGCGACTATATCGTGCGCAACAACGAGGTCATCATCGTCGACGAGTTCACCGGACGCTTGATGGAGGGGCGGCGCTATTCGGAAGGGCTGCACCAGGCCATTGAAGCCAAGGAAGGTGTCAAGGTCCAAAAAGAGTCGATGACGCTGGCGACCATCACCTTCCAGAACTTCTTCCGCATGTACGACAAACTGGCAGGCATGACGGGTACGGCCAAGACCGAAGAAGAGGAATTCCAGCGGATTTACAACCTTGACGTGATCGTCGTGCCGACCTATAAGCCGGTGATCCGTGAGGACTTGGCCGATTACGTGTACCGCACGCCAGAGGCCAAGTTCAAAGCGGTGATCGACGACATTGCCGAGGCGCACAAGCGAGGGCAGCCTGTGCTGGTCGGTACGGTCGCCATCGAGACCAGTGAACTGGTGAGCGCCCTGTTGAAGCGCAGGGGCATCGCGCATGAGGTCTTGAACGCCAAAAACCATGAACGGGAGGCCACGATCATCGCCCAGGCCGGTCGTCCCGGCGCGGTGACGATTGCCACAAACA
>CAZYQJ010000575.1:0-4027 GCA_964649925.1 uncultured Litorilinea sp. | reverse complement strand
CTGTGTCTCCAGGTCTGCCAGTTTACGCAGGTCGGCCACCAGGCGGCTGAGGCGGAGCGCTTCCGTCTCGAGGACATCTACAATCTGGCGTTGCTGTTCCTGCAGATCAGTCAAGGCAAGCGCCTGGAGACCGGCGCGTAGGGCTGTCAAAGGGTTTTTAAGTTCATGATCCAACCGGCTGAGGAACCGCCGGTGTTCGGCCAGCATGGCGCGCCGCACCTGCTGGACGCTGCGTAGGCGCAGATGGTTCATCGAGATCCGTACAAGCGTATGGATGGCGACCACCATGGCAATGCTGAGCAGCACCACCAACAGGACAACGTCGATATCCTCCGGCACCAAAATAGAGGTGCTGGTCAGGAAAATACGGGCCAGCAGCAGCAGCCCTAAGAGGCCCAGGATGATGGGGAGAAGATAGCGTCTCAGTTGTAACCACATCAGGGTTCACGCTCGACCGGCGCAATATAGCGATAGCCTGCCCCTGGTACGGTCTCGATGAAACGGGGGTCGGCAGGATCGTCCTGAAGCACTTTGCGTAGCTCGGCAATCCGGGTATCTACTGCGCGCTCGCCGATGCCGCTTTCCCACCCCCAGACGACATCGAGCAACTGCTCGCGCGAGATCAACTCGTTGGGGTGTGTCATAAAATACTCTAGGATCGAGGTCGATTTCGGGGTCACAGGCCGCTCTTGACCGTCCACAAAGACGCGCCGCGTGCTGCGGTCCAACACGACCTCATAGCTGGACAGGCGGCGGGACGTCTGGAGGGGCTGTTTACCGGCCTGGGTGCGGCGCAAGACGGCGCGGATACGTACCACCAGTTCTTGCGGGTCAAACGGCTTGTTGAGATAGTCGTCCGCCCCTTCCTCAATGGCCATGATGCGCTGGGCCGTACCCGTTACTTGGGTCAACAAAATGACCGGTGTCCAGTCGCCGCGGCTGCGCAACTGGCGCAACGTCTCGCGCCCGTCGAGATGGGGCATAAGCACGTCGAGCACGATCAGATCGGGCCGGTGTTCCTCCGTATAGGCCAAGGCTTCGATGCCGTTGCGCGCCGCCACCACCTCAAAGCCCGATAGCTCAAGAAACGTCTTGAGCATCGAGACGATTGATTCCTCGTCGTCCACAAGCAGCAGTTTGGTTTTTTTCTCTGGCATCATAGGGGCTGTCCTAGCTTCCAAGATCAATGGTACCTGGTTTGCCGGAGAACTCGCAAGTGGCCTGCCGAGAAAAAGCGCCCCGGCTATGTGCTGAGGCGCGCTGCGCTGCCCGTGGCTGCGAGCAGCAAGTTCAAGGGGTAGAATCACTTTGTCCGGCACCAGCGGCGTAGGCGCGCCGGGCTGAACTCGTATTGCCTAGGCCGGTTCTGCGGTCTCCGGTGCGTTTTGGCGGATGTAGACGATCATCTCCTCCTCTTCGCGCACATAGTCGTGGAGGTTAAAGGCGGCGTAGAGGTCGCGGCTCTGCTCAAAATAGGCCAGCGCCCGCTGCCATGCTTCCTGCTCCAACGCCACATGGCCCAGGTTGTGCAGCGTGGCTGCCATGTCTGTCCAGGCCCCGCGGTGCGCCGACAGCCCCAGGTCGAGTTCATACCACATCAAGGCCTGGTCAAAATCGGCCAGGGCATAGCTCACCGACCCCAAATTATTGTAACAGGTGCTGATGCCCAGCGTGTCGTCAGTGCGGCGGAACAACTCCAACGCCTGGATATAGGCACGCCGCGCTTCGTCCAGCCGGTCCAGCCCTTCCATCGCCAGCCCCATGCTGTTGTAGATGCTCGCCATGCGCTGGCTGTTGTGGTGGCGCACCGCGATGCGTAGCGCCTTGCGATACTGCTGGAGGGCACGTTCAAATTCGTTGAGGCCGTAATGCGCGCTGCCCAGGTTCATGTAGGCAGTTGCCAGCCCCAACTGGTCGCCTAGCTGTGCCACGCACTCAAATGCGGCGCGGAAGTAGGTCATCGCCTGGCGTGGGCGGTCGAGCACGCGGTAGGATGTACCCAGGTCGGTGAGGGCGTAGGCCAGTTCGGTCAGCAGGTCGCGCGGGTCAAAGATGTCGACGGCGCGCTTGAGCCATTCGATGGCGGTTTCGACCTCGCCGGTGAAGAAGAGATGCCGCCCGATGCTCATCTGTAGCCAGGCATAGTTGCGCGCATCGGCCAGGGCGAGCGAGGCCACCGCGCCCGTGAGCAGCCAGCGCAGCACGCCGGGGGGATGCCGCCAAAAGGCATAGTGCGCCAGGGCAAGGGCGTAGTCGCGCGCCAGCCGCAGGTCGTCGCGATAGGTCTGCGCCTCTTCCGGCAGGGTCAGCCCAGTGCTGTCTACGGCAGGGTCGGCGATCACTTCTGGCAGCGGCTGCTGCCACATCCGTTCGAGGCGGGCGGCGCACCAGTCCGCGCCCTTGTACATGTTGCCCCACTCCGGGTCTAGCTCCGGCCAGCGTTCGAGGGGCAGCACCTGGTAGTTCTGCAGTTGGCGCAGAAAATAGGCGGCGTGGCGGCGTTCCCACTCCTCGCCGAGCATGGCGACGTTTTGCTCCAGATAGGTACGCACCATCGGGTGCATGATCACGCGCTGCTGGAAGGGGTCGTGGTCAAGCAGGGCACGCTCCTCCAGCCCGGCAATCACCTGGTTCAGTTCGGCGGGCGTGCCCAGATCAACCCAAAAGAGTTCGCGCAGTGCGCTGAGCGACGCGCCGCCCGCCGCGGTGACCAGCCGGTCCAACAGCGGCCCGACTTGGGGCTGAATGGCGGCAAAGTTTTCCACGGCGAAGGCGGCCACATCAGGTACCGAGACGCGGCCATCGGCGTTGCTCATGCCGGGCAGCAGGTCGGCCAGTTCTTCCCAGGCAAAATCGAGCATTAGTCCCAGCAGTAACCGGAGCGGATAGGGTCTGCCCTGGGTCAATGCGAACAACTCGTCCTGATGGTCGAGCGCGGTCGCCATCACCGCTTCGGGCGCGCGCCGCCGGATAAACTCAGGCAGTTCGTCGGGCATCAACCCGCCTAACTGCACATACTGGAATTGGCACAGGTCGGCGATGGCAGGGCTGAAGTTACGGTCGATCAACAGGATGCGCGAGTTTCCTTCGGCCTCATGCAGGTGGGCGATGATATCGACCAGCGTGTTCAGTTCATCCTGGCTTGCCCCCGAAAGCTCGTCGAGGATGAGCAAGCGGTGGCGGCGGTAGAGTTGTTCTAGGATGCTGATGCCCCAACGGTCTTCGCTGATGCGCGTTAGGGTAGTGCCAAAGACTGAATCCATCGTCCGCACGATGTCATAGAGGCGGAAGGGATGCACACCCGCCGCACCCACGCGCACGATCCCATCGCTGAAATGGTGAATCAGGCTCCATGCTGCGGCCGTGGCGAGCGTGCTTTTGCCGTTGCCTTGCTCGCCGCTGATGGCGATGGCGGGCAGGTCGTCGCCGCCGACCATCCAGTCGTGGAGTGTACGGAGTTGCGCGGCGCGACCGCTGAACCCCTGCAGCCGGTATAGGCCCAGGTTGTGGAGAACTGTATCGGGAATATTTCTAGCACTGCTCATAAGATAGCCTTGTCTATCACCGTTCTGTCCCGCACAGCCCGCGCACGCCTCTGCCCGGTCAGATCACAAGGCAGGGATAATCGCTCGTCGTCGCAATCTCATAGGTCAACGCCTGTGAAAGTGCCGACCCGCCAGAGACGCGCGCCAGGCCGGTCTCCAACGCTGTCGAATCGATCAGGATCAGGTCCGGGCGGACGCGCCGCGCCAGGCTGTTGATGTTGACCGGCGTCACATTTTCCACATAGTCCACTTTGTCGATCACCCGATCGCGCAGTGCGGGCGGGTCGGCGGTAGGTGCGCTGACGACGACGGTGATTTCTTCGTTTTTTCGCAACTGGCGCACCGCTTCCGCACCAGCCTGGCCTGCCCCGATCAACCATACGCGCATCGTTTTTCTCCTCACCCAGTGGAAGTGTCCTATGAAACACGATGATTCGCCCGCGCCAGTTTGCGGCCTATGGCATAGACGCTGCGGCTTATAT
>CAZYQJ010000574.1:0-4060 GCA_964649925.1 uncultured Litorilinea sp. | reverse complement strand
GCGGTTCAGGTGCGGCCGCGGCCACCGCGGCTTCGGCAGGCTGGTCATCCCCGCCGTTGCCCGAAAAAACGGTGACAAAGATCATCTCGCCGCCGCGTGTGCCCACGCCGACACCGATTTCCTTCCAGTTGCCGTTGAGGATGTTGACGCGGTGGACATAGTCATTCATCCACCACGCCATCGCCCCCTCCACCGACTTGGACGAGACCCAATTTTCGCTGACCCAGGGGTTCTGAGCATAGCCAGTGCGCGCCACGCGCGTCTCGACCAAAGAGCCATCGCTCCCATAATGGCCGTAGACATAGTTCTGGATCATGTCGTCGACATGGTTCTGGGCAGCCTGGTTGAGCAAGGGATCGACCGCAAGCGGCGCAAGCCCGGCCTCAGCACGCGCCTGGTTCACAGCCGCAGCTATCGCCTGGGCAGGCTCCGAAAGTCCGCCCTCTTGGGCGTAGAGCGCCTGCGGGATGAGGAACAACAACAGAGTCAGTGGACCGGTAACGCAGCGATGAAAAAGCGATGCCCGGTAGTGCGCTGATTGATGCATACGCCGGGCATCGTAACAAAGCTTCCCAAAAGACACAAATCGTTTCAGACCAAAGTCAGACCGGAATCGGACCGTTCCCCGACAGATCGCCTGGTAAACGGAGGGAATTCGCCCGATAACCGTTACCGATCAGGCAGTAGGCTGGCTGCGCCAGGTGTGTCCGCCTAGCGTCACCGCGTCCAGGCTGGAAGCGCGGGCGCGCAAAAAGACAATTGGTTGGTGTTGCGGCAGGTCTGCCACAGGTACCCAAGGCGCGCCAGGGCCAAGCGAGTGATAGACTGCTTGCGTGGTAGCGATCCAGATCCCCTCGTGCTCGGAGGTCATATGAAGCGCCGTTATCTGTTCACCCGGCGTAAACATGTACTGGTCGGCCTTCCACATCTGTGTGGCCGGGTCACGATGAAGCCGGACAATCCGGTGCTGCGCCGCCAGCCAGACCTGGTCAACCTGCGGCCAGGCCGCCAGCATGGAGGGGATATCGACCGACAAATCGGCCAGATGGGTCCAATGCTCGGGCTGGTAAATCCAGAGATGGACCGAATAGTGGCCCTTTTCATTTGGCTCGATGGTGAGTGCAAGCGCATGCAGCCGACCGGCTGCATCCTGAATCGGGGGGGCGCGCAGCAACGTCTGGCCGCTCCACGGGCCGGTGATCTCCTGCCAGGTATCCGCGCGGTCAGCAGCGGCGTAGAGCGCTCCCTCCGGCGTGTAGACCAGAGACGCGCCCCCCTGCTGCGCCAGTTCAATCCCCAAAATGGGGCCTTCCGGCAGCCCCGGTGCAGCGAGGGCTGTCCAGGTTGCCTGCGTCACGTCGAGCGACCAGAGACCTGCACTGGTCGCAGCCAGGACTGGCGACCGCGGATCATCGGGCTGCGCGGCCAGCGCGTAGATCACGTCCACATCAGGCGGCGGCAGCGGCTGCCACCCCTCCCCCTCATCGGACAATGCCAGCGCACCGTCGGCATCCAGGGCGACCCAACGCGAGCCAGCGGTCACGACCAGCGGCGGTACATGCACCGGGGGCGTGGGTATCTGCTCCCACGTCTTGCCCAGGTCAGCGCTTGCCAGCACCCCATCCAGGTATGCGCCCGCGGCGACAAGCCCATCCTGGTGTGCCAACGCCAGCACCGCCGGATGCGACCCCACGGCTTCCTGCCATTGGTCGCCGGTCGCGTCCGACCCAAAGAGGCCCTGATCACTGGCCGCGATAAACCCCTGCCCCTCTCCCAGCGCAATCAGCGCGTTGATGCTGTGATCCGCCAGCCGCTCACCGCACGGCGACCAGGTTTCGCCGCCGTCGCTGGAACGGTAGACGCCATGTCCTTCCAACCCGGCCAGAACCGTATGGTCTGTGGCAAAGGCAAGGGACGCGGCCAAGACTTGCACAGGCGCATCGGGCAGGCCAATGCCCGCCTCACGCCAGGCGCGCCCCTGGTTGCGAGAACGATACAGCCCGCCGCCTGCGGTTCCGGCCCATAGCAACTGGCTGTCGGCAAAATCCGGCGCGCAGGCCAGGCATAACACATCCAGGTCAAACAGGCCGAAATTGCAGCTTTCCCAACTTGCGCCACCGTCCAGCGTGCGATAGATGCCCTGCGCCGTACCCACAAACAAGATGCCGTCATCGGCAAAAGCGGGCGACGGACAAAGCACGGCAGCCACCCCCAACCCAGCCCAGGCGGTCACCTCGGCCCAACTTGCGCCGCCATCGTCGCTGCGGTACAGACGGCCCGTTTCGGTAGCGGCAAAAGCAGCAGGCCATTCGCCGCGCGCCGTCCCCGCAAAAGTGACGGCAACCACGCTGGGGTCCGCAACGCCGCGCCATGCCCCTACCCAGGTGCGGCCTGCATCCGCCGAGCGGATCAACCCGGCACGCGTGGCCGCCAGAATACATGTCTCCCCTTGCCGCGAGGCCGCGGCCGCTACGTCTACCACTGTGCCGCCCTGCCATGCACCGGCAGCACGCCAACGCCTGGATGTGGAAGATTCGGTTGTCACGGGCGAAAGTCCACTTCTTCGTTACGGTTGGAACGGGGTTTGTGTACCAGCACGGAGGTCGTGGTCGCCATCATCGCGCCGCTGACCGCGGTCTCCAACGCCACTTGCAGCACCTTGACCGGGTCCACAATGTTGGCCGCGTTGCCGTCGGCCACTTCCCCGGTCATCACGTCATAGACCGCGCCGTTGCCGCGGCTGCGGATGGTCGCCAGGATCGTCTCCGCTTCAAACCCCGAGTTTTCAAGAATGGCACGCATGGGCGCGTAAAGAGCCTGCGCCAAAATCTGCACCCCAGCCATTTCTTCGTCAGGCAGATCAAGCCGGTCCAGCGCGGGGAGGCAGGCGAGATAGCCCGCGCCACCGCCAGGGACAACACCCCCTTGCAGCCCCAGCCGCACCACCTGCACCGCTTCCACGGCGCGATCCTTGAGGTAATCACGCTCGCTCTCGGTCGCGCCGCCCACCTCCAGCAGCGCCATCCCCCCCAAGAGCTTTCCGGCGCGTTCGATCAGCCGGTTGCGCTCACGCCCGTAGGCCGCGCTCGGGATCAGGCTGCGCAGGTATTGGCTGCGGGCGCGCACTTCAGCCGGACGCCCCTTGCCGCCGATCACAGTGAAGCCGGACCGGATCGCCTGGACTTCGCGCGCCTGGCCCAGATCGTCCACCGTCGTATCCTCCACACGCTCGGCCTTCTCCGCCACGATCATGCGCGCGCCGGTCATCGCTGCGAGGTCAAGCAGGACTTCGGTCTTTTCAGGGCCAAGCCCTGGCGCTTTGATGGCGAGCGTGGGCAGCGCGCCGCGCACCTTGTTCATGACCAGGATGTTCAAAGCGTCGCCGCGGATCTCCGGTGCGATCACCACCAGGCCGCGCGTCCCGGCCTGGCGCACCTTTTCCAGGATGGGGAGCAGTTGCCCCGCTTCGGTCAGGTGATGGTTAGTGCAGAGCAGATACGGGTCTTTGAGGATCGCAGTTCCGCCATCGGTGGTAAAGTAGGAGGAGGCCCAGCCCTGGTTCCAGGCTACGCCGTTGATGAAGCGCAGCGCGTGGCCGCGGCCAAAATGCGTACGTACATCCACCGCCCCATACGGCCCCACCACGTCGAAGGCTTCTTCGATATAGTTGCCCAGCGTTACATCCCCCGCAATCGCGGTGGCCAGGGCGCGGATGCGCTGTGGCGTGTCCAGCGGGCGCGCCAGACAGGCCAACTCGGCCTGCACCGCATCGGCGGCGCGCTCCAGCCCGCGGCGCAGCCGCATGGCGTTGTGACCGGCGGCCAGGTAGCGGTCCGTGGCGTTGAGGATGGCGCGGGCCAACACCACCGCGGTCGTCGCGCCGTCGCCCACTGCTTCCTCCACTTGCCAGGCGATGTGGCGGGCGAGCAGCGCGCCCATGCTTTCAAAACGGTCGGGCAGCCCCATAAAGCGGCGCGCAATGGTTGCGCCGTCGTTGAGCAGTTCGGGCGGGCGGCGCGGGTTGTCGCGCTTGACGGCTACCAGCCGCCCGCGCGGCCCC
>CAZYQJ010000573.1:0-4062 GCA_964649925.1 uncultured Litorilinea sp. | reverse complement strand
CGGCCTGGGTGCGGAAGAACCCCTCCTCGCCAAACTCGCCGCGCGGACCCTCCGGCAGCAGCGCCGCAAAATCATTCTCAAACACAAAGGTGCTGGTATAGTGTGGGTTGCGTGCCCCACCGGCGCGCTCATTGCCCGGACACAGATAACAGCCGGGGTCATAGGCAGGGCGCACCTCCGGCGGCAACTTCTCCACCTGCCCCTGCCACGGTCGCTTGGTCCGGTGCGGCGACACCAACACCCATTCATCCATCAGCGGGTTATAACGCCGGTGCGGATGTTCCGTCGGTTCGAAGATTGGCTCATTCACACTCATGCGGCAAACGCCTCCTGCGCCAGCGCGATCGCGCCCAGCACCCCGGCCCGGCTGCCCAACTGCGGCGGCACAATATACTCGTCAATGCGTTCGGTAATCTGCGGCTTCTGAATGTACCCATGCAGCAGTGTCTGCACCTCCTGACGGATCAAGGGGAACAGGTGCTCCTGCTGCATCACTCCGCCGCCCATGATGACACGCTGCGGCGATACGATGCAGATGATGTTCACCAACCCCAACGCCAGATAGCGCGCCTCCAACCGCCACACCGGATGATCCGGCGGAAGCGTCTCACCGCGCGATTGGCAGCGCGCCTCCACGGCTGGGCCTGCTGCCAGCCCTTCCCAGCAATCGCCGTGGTACGGGCAGCCTCCGGCATACGGGTCAGCCTCCTGGTCATGCGGCAGACGGATATGCCCCATCTCCGGGTGCATCATCCCGTGGATCAATTTGCCGTTGACCATCCCGCCGCCGCCCAGACCGGTCCCCACCGTCAGATAGATAAAGGTGTCCAGCCCTTGCGCCGCACCCCACCGGTGTTCACCGAGCGCCGCACCGTTGACATCGGTATCAAACCCCACCGGCACGCCAAATGCCGCCCGGATCGGCCCCACAAAATCGGTGTGCGCCCAATGCGCTTTGGGTGTCGTGGTGATATAGCCAAACGTCTCGGAACGCGGGTCAGGGTCCAACGGCCCAAAGGAGGCGACCCCGATCGCCGCCAATGGCTCTGTCTGTTGATGCTCACGGAAAAAAGCAATGGCTTGGTTGAGTGTTTCCTCCGGCGTCGTGGTGGGGAAACTGGTTTGGGCGCGAATGTCGTCAGGCCCACTGCCGATGGCGCAGACGAATTTCGTGCCGCCGCTTTCAATGCCGCCAAAGAGGCTCATAGCGCGTTGTCCTTCAAGAGTTGCAGAAATTCTAGAGAGTCGATGATGAACGGGGCAACGCCCCCGATTTGCTTAGATGATGCGCCAGCCGGGTCGGTTCCGGCAGCCGGTAGCGCGTGGTCAGCCGCAGCACCCAGGCCACCGACTCATCCAGCGTGATGCGGTTGCCCACGCTGACATAGACCGGGCGCACCGCTTCGCGCGTCCGCAGCACCACGCCGACCTGCTCGCCGCGGTCCATCAGCGGGGTGAAACTCCCCTGCGCCGCGGGCGGGTCGTCAGCGCGGCCCGTCAACCTCGATTTCGCCACGCCCACGGTGGGCAGATCGAGCAGTACGCCCAGGTGGCTTGCCAGCCCCAGCCGCCGCGGGTGAGCGCGGCCCTGCGAATCGGTCAGGATCAGGTCAGGCAGCGGGTCAACTTGAGCCAGCGCGTCCAGCACCGCCGGAACCTCGCGAAAGCTCAATAGCCCCGGCACATACGGAAACTGCACCGGCCCTTCCCAGGTGGCGCGATCCACCACATGCAGGTCATCCGCATCCAGCACAACCACCGCGGCGCGTACCTGGTCCCCGCGCACGCTCATATCCACTCCGGCCACCAGGCGCGGCGCGCTGGGCAACGGCGTCTCTACCACCAACCCTGCCAACTCGCGCTGGATGGCGATAGCCTCAGCAGGTGACACCTGCCACGGATGGCTATGGTGCAGCGTCAGCGTCATGATGCAGACTATCCTCCTGGTTCCCTGCTTCCATGCGCCCATTATCGCGCAGCTTGAAGGTGGCACAAACTCAACGGACGCAGGCTCGCCACCCATCGCTCATCGGCCCCAACAAAAACGACCCGGCATCACCGGGTCGCATCATACGCGGGCAAACAGGATCGGGTAAAAGCGGATCAACCGCCCGCCAGTACCGACGCTACAACCCCCACAAACCCCAAGGCACTGGCGATGGTCACGCCCAGCACCACAAAGAAGATCGGGCCATAGCTTCGCTGCGGCTCAGGACGCTTGCGGCGCGCCTTGTTGCGGCGGCGTACGGCTTCGGTCTGGGTAAAGCTGGCCGAATAGCGTTTGCGTTTCAAGGCATCCCTCCTTGTTCTTGGCGGCCCTGGGCACAATGCAGGCACACCCAGTATAGCACATTTGTACCAAAAACCAACCCCAATTCAAGTGGATTTCCTTAAAATTCTGTGCCCCTCCACGGCTTCCACAGGTTGACGAAATGACCTGCCTGTGTTTGGATTATCCCACCTGCTTGCGTAAGCCACTGGTATCTCCGGCCTCACGGGTCATGATGCGGCACACGTCTATCGAGGTGTAACATGAGTCTTTTGGGCAACATCCTTTGGCTGATCTTTGGCGGCTTACTCGCTGGCCTTGGCTATATCATCGGTGGATTGCTGCTCTGCATCACCATCATCGGCATCCCATTTGGCCTTCAGTCCATCAAGATCGGCGTAGCAACCTTTACGCCCTTTGGCAAGGAAATCGTCGAGGGCGAAAACGCCAACAGCCCGCTGCGCGTGATCTTCAACATCATCTGGATCATCCTGTTTGGATGGGAGATCGCCATCGCGCATCTGGTCAGCGCGTTTATCTTGGGCATCACGATCATCGGCATCCCATTTGCGCTGCAACACATTAAGCTCATCCCGCTGGCGCTGCTGCCGTTTGGCCGCGACCTGCGTTGATCCCGCCATCGCGCCTGGGAAGCATAAGAACTGAACCAGAGACAAAAGGCTTTTTAATTGCGAAATCGGTCGAATTGCGCTATCCTTTCGCAAATAATTCCGGCTGCGCCCCTCAGCATACAGGAGGGCGCAGGCTAGATTCGCCCGGCGGTCGCGCTCCAGTATATCAGTGTATAAGGTAGAGAACTTCACCTGTGTCATTACTTGTCCCTAGTATAGTCCTCTTACTGCTCACAAGCCTGATCTTCTCTTTCGTTCGTTCTCACCACTTTCGCCACATCGGCTGGCTTGCAGCCCTTCCCCCTGCGCTCATCACCGCTTGGCTGGTCGCCCAACTTCCCACGATTGCCGCCGGACAAGCCCTCACTGAACGCTACGTCTGGGCCCCTGGAGTCGGGCTGGAACTGCTCTTCCGGCTGGATGGGCTGGGCGTGCTCTTTGGTCTGATCATCGCAGGCATTGGCACAGCGGTAGCGCTCTACACCGGCTACTATTTTGAAGGAAACCCGCGCCAGAGATCCTTCTATGCCCTGCTCTTTGCGTTCATGGCGAGTATGTTGGGCGTGGTGTGGGCCGACAACTTGCTGCTGGTCTACGTCTTTTGGGAAGGCACGTCGATCACCAGCTACCTGCTGATCGCCTTCAACCATACCGAACGCGAGGCGCGCGAAGGGGGCCGCCGCGCCTTTATCGTCACTGCCCTGGGCGGGCTTGCCATGCTCTTCGGCATGGTCATGTTGGGACAGGCCGCGGGGACCTACACCATCAGCGAAATCCTCACCACCCCCGGCCTGACAGGCGCGCCCTACTTCAGTTCCATGCTGATCCTGCTCTTGCTCGGCGCGTTCACCAAATCCGCCCAATTCCCCTTTCATTTCTGGCTGCCGGGCGCGATGGCCGCGCCGACACCGGCCAGCGCCTATCTCCACTCCGCCACGATGGTCAAGGCGGGCGTCTATCTGCTGGCGCGGCTGCACCCTGCATTTGCCGATGAACCGCTCTGGTTCTGGAGTTTGCTGCTGGTCGGCGGTATCACCATGCTGATTGGCGCGGTCGCGGCGATGGGCCACTATGACATGAAAGCCCTGCTCGCCTACGCCACCGTGAGCCAACTTGGCATCCTGGTCATGCTGCTCGCCTTCAACACCGAACAGGCCGTTA
>CAZYQJ010000572.1:0-4079 GCA_964649925.1 uncultured Litorilinea sp. | reverse complement strand
TGACCTACTTCTTCTCGCCCGAAGTGCAGGGCGAACTGCTCGCCAAGTGCAATTCAGCCCCGGCCCCGGTGCGTCTGGAAGCGGACGCGCTGACCGGGATCGATCCACGCGCCGCCCGGCTCTTTGAGTCCCTGGGCGAAGCGTCCGATGCGGGCGACTATGGCTATACCACCTGGACCTTCTGGCCGCCCAAGAGCGATGTCTACATCTATGAGGAGATCGAAAAGGTGTGGGCAGGCGATATGAGCGCGGAAGAATATCTGGCCGGACTTCAGGCACTCTTTACCGAGGAGTTGGAAGCCGGTGACATTCCGCCCATTCCAGAGCGGTAATCTCGTCCCTTCTACTGACCCTTGTTGCGTGCGGGTCGCCGCGCGGTCACCCTACAAGGGCGCGGCGACCCGAAGGAGGATGCATTGGCACAAGCGACCGAACAGGGCGTGCCGGTCGGCGGTTCCAGGGTGCAGACAGGAACTCGACCGCGCCGCCGCAGATGGCGCCGGGGCGTGGTGCCCTGGCTCTTCATCGCGCCGATCCTGGCCTTACACCTCGTCGTGGTGATCGGCCCGTCCATCGCCGCGGTCTATTACTCGTTGACCTCATGGTCGGGTATCGGCGCGGCAGAGTTTATCGGATTGGAAAATTACCGCCGTATCTTGTTTGACGACCAGAGTTTTCGCAATGCACTGGGCAACAATCTGGTCTGGCTGGCCTTCTTTATGACCGTCCCCTTTTTCATTGCGCTCGTGACCGCGGGGCTGCTGGCGCAGGTTCGCAAGGGGAGCATGTTCTTCCGGACCGTGCTCTTCATGCCCTACATCCTGCCCAGCGTGATTTCGGCGGCGATCTGGCGCAACTTGCTCAGCCCGCGCGCGGGCATCGGCGCGCAGCTGGCGCAGTGGGGCATCGAAGGCTTTGACATCGCCTATCTGGGCAGGCCGGAAACCGCGCTGCTCTCGATTGCCTTTGTAGACAACTGGCACTTTTGGGGCTTTCTGATGGTGTTGTTCCTGGCGGCCATGCAAAACATCTCACCTGACCTGTACGATGCGGCCAAGATCGACGGGGCCAACCGCTGGGGCGAGTTCCGCCATGTCACCATCCCCGGCATCCGGCCCACGCTGGTCTTTATGCTGATGATGGTGGGCATCTGGTCGTTCCTTGCCTTTGAATACATCTGGATCTTGACCCAAGGCGGCCCGGCAGGTGCGTCCGAAGTGCTGGCCGTCCTGGTCTACAAGCAAGCCTTCAACCGCTTTGAGGCGGGCTATGCCGCGGCCATCGGGCTGACCATGAGTTTCTTTGCCGGGCTGGTGATCGGCGTCTTTGTCTTGCTGCGCCGCCGCGGATGGGAGATTTAGCCATGAGCCGTTCTGTTGGTTTTGGACGCCAGCGACGCACCTCGCTTACCTTCAACTATGTGGTGCTGGTCATCCTTGTGCTGGCAGCACTGGGGCCGCTGGTGGTATTGGGGTTCAACTCGCTCAAAAGCAATACCGAGATCGGCCAGAACCCGCTCGGTCCCCCAAGCGTCATGCACCCGGAGAACTACCCCGAAGCCTGGCGTGTGGGTGACTTTGGCCGGACCATGCGCAACAGCCTGATCCTGGTGGTGGGCACGGTCGCGGGTGTCTTGGTCTTGGGCGGCGCGGCGGCCTACAGCCTGGCGCGCCTCGACCCGCCAGGGTCCAATTTCTTTATGCTCTATATGCTGGGCGGGTCCACGCTGCCAGTCTGGCTTTTCCTGGTCCCGCTCTTTTTCCTCTGGCGCACGCTGGGGTTGATCAACAGCCTCTTTGGGCTGACCTTGATCTACGTGGCCCTGAACTCGCCGCTGGCGGTCTTTCTGCTGCGTTCCTACATGGTGCAACTGCCCAGAGACTTCGAGGACGCTGCACGCGTGGACGGGGCCAACGAACTCCAAGTCTTGACGCGCGTGATCCTGCCCCTTTCCTGGCCGGGCTTTCTTACCGTGGGGCTGGTGGTGGCGTTGGGGGTATGGGGCGAATTCCAGATCGCCCTGATCTTTATGCAAGACCCCAACCTCTTCCCCGTAACGACCAGCTACTACAAGTTCACAACACGCTTCAGCCGCGACTGGGCGTTGACCAGCGCGGCGGCGGTGATGATGATCCTGCCCATCCTGGCGATCTTTCTGACGCTGCAGCGACGCTTTATCGAGGGCTTGACCCAGGGCGGCATCAAGACGTAGCCGTTACGTTTGGAGGATCGCACAGGCGATGACCACAGCCATCTATCCACCCGCAGCGCCGGGGCATTTCCCGCGTGCGAGACGATTCATGTCATTTGGCATCTAGAAAACGAGAAGGGCCATGTCCTTACCTCCTGACTATCTGGAACGTGTCTATGCCGGTGTGTTGGGCAAACTCATCGGCGTCTATCTGGGCCGCCCGTTTGAAGGCTGGACCTACGAGCGCATCCTACAAGAACTGGGTGAGATCGAATATTACGTCCATGAACGGTTCGGCGTCCCGCTGATCGTCACCGACGACGACATTTCGGGGACATTCACCTTTTTGCGCGCCCTGCCCGATTATGACAACCGCCGCGACCTGACCCCGGCGCAGATCGGCCAGACCTGGCTCAACTACATCATCGAACGGCGCACGATCCTCTGGTGGGGCGGGCTGGGCAACTCGACCGAACATACCGCCTACCTCCGGCTCAAACATGGCATCCCGGCCCCACAGAGCGGCGCTATCGCCACCAACGGCAAGGTGGTCGCCGAACAGATCGGCGCGCAGATCTTCATCGACGGCTGGGCGATGGTCGCGCCCGGCGACCCCGAACTGGCCGCCGACCTGGCGCGCCGCGCCGGGAGCGTCAGCCACGACGGCGAAGCCCTCTATGGGGCACAGGTGCTGGCCGCGATGGAGGCATTGGCCTTTGTCGAATCCGACATCCCCACGCTGATCGACACCGCGGTGGGGCTGATCCCGCGCGATTCGGTCATCTACCGCATGATCCAGGACATCCGCAACTGGTATGCTGGCGAGCGCGACTGGCACAAGACGCGCGCCCAGATCGCGGCCCACTACGGCTACGACAAATATGGCGGCAACTGCCACATGGTCCCCAACCACGGGCTGATCATCCATGCGCTGCTGCACGGCGAAGGCGACTTCCAGCAGTCGCTCAAGATCGTCAACACCTGCGGCTGGGACACCGACTGCAACTCCGGCAACCTGGGCTGTCTGCTCGGCATTCGCAATGGGCTGGACGCGCTCGACTGCAGCGGGCCGGACTGGCGCGGGCCGGTAGCCGACCGCATGTATGTGCCCACCGCAGATGGGGGCCGCGCCATCAATGACGCTGTACAGATCAGCTACTGGATCGCCAACATCGGCCGCGCCCTGGCCGGAGAGCCGCCGCTGGCCCCTAAGGATGGGGCGCGCTTCCACTTTGAACTGCCTGGCTCGGTCCAGGGCTTCCTGCCCGAAGACAGCGCGGCGGTGCGCGGGGTGGCGACGGTGGAAAATGTGGCGGGTCACAGCCGCAGCGGGCAGCGCAGCCTGGCGATCCGATATCGGGGGCTGGCCCCTGGGCGAGCGGCGCGCGTCGCCACGCCGGTCTTTATCCCCTCGCTGGAGGTGGCGAACTACTTCAGCCGCCGCGGCTATGCGCTGATGGCCTCGCCCCAACTGTACGCAGGGCAGACGGTGCGCGCCGCGCTGGAAGCCGACGCGTCCAACGGTCAATCCGTGCGCGGCAACCTCTATGTGCAGGTATTTGGCGAGAACGACGCCCTGGACCTGGTGCGCGGGCCGGAGGTAGATCTTGCCCCCGGCGCCCAGCAGGAACTTACCTGGACACTGCCCGACATGCAGGGTGCGCCCATCGCCTTTGTGGGGGTCGAAGTGCGCCACGACCGCCGCGCCGACGGCACGATCTATCTCGACTATCTTACCTGGGACGGCACGCCGCAGATCACGCTGACCCGCCCCGACCATGCAGGGGAGATGTGGCGCAATGCCTGGGTCAACGGCATTGACCAGTACGAATCGCGCTGGTTCGAACCCTTCCGGCTGGTTCAAAATGAGGGGCGCGGCCTGCTGATC
>CAZYQJ010000571.1:0-4083 GCA_964649925.1 uncultured Litorilinea sp. | reverse complement strand
AGCCAAAGGCCCATACAAGCAACAAGATCAGCGTGTATAGGTTGTAGTCAGGATGGGTGACCCAACTGATCGGCCGCTCAAACTCAAAGCCAATGAAGGCGAGGAACTGGTTGAGGATGCCGTCATAGCCAAAGAGACGCCGCCAAAGGAGCGCAATGGCGACGCTCCCCCCCATGAGCGAAGGAATGTAGAAGATCGCCCGGAAAAGCGGCAGGCCCGGAATCCCCCGGTTGAGCACCAATGCCAGCGCTAGCGCCGTGAGTAACTGGAGAGGCACCCCCAAGAAGACATATCGAAAGGTAACCTGCAGAGACTTTGCGTAACGTGGGTTACTCGTAAACATGTGCCTGAAGTTGTCCACTCCAATCCAACTAGGCGTGGTAAAGAGATCATAGTTGGTGAAGCCCAGGTACAGGGAAGCCAGGATAGGGATCAGCGAAAAGAGAAGGAGGCCCAACAGCCAGGGTGCAAGAAACAGATACGCATACTTGTTGCGTTGCCAGAAGCGCGCTAGTCGCGATTGGGCGCGGACTGAGCGTGTGGTGGCCTGGGAGTGGATGGTCGTAGCAGGCGAGCGCACAACAGGACCCCCTTTGCCTGGAACGCCGGGTAGAGATAGGCCAGGCTACCTCTACCCGGTACACATAAAATAGAAAATCCGTGCCGGATTGCAGCGGCCAGCAGGTTAGCCCCGGCCATGTGGGGCCTACCCCTTAAGCTTGGTTGACTGAATAGGCATCCTTGGCTTCGGTGAAGAAGGTGTCGAGTGCCTCGGCAATGGGCGTGCCGTAGGAGATCGCCTCGGCAGCACGCCGGTGCGCCGCCAAGACCGCGGCTGTGCCCTTCGGATCTGGGACCTTCGGGGGAATGTCCTTGAGGCAGGCGTTGAAATGATCCAGGACTAGCGCATCCTTGGGATGGATTGTTTCACGCAGGGCTTCCTGCACATGCGCCGGGCCGACAGCCCCCAACTCCATGTTGAAGATGCGGGTCGCCTCTTGGTCATTGACAAAGAAGTTGATGAACTGTGCGGATTCCTCTTGATATTGCGAGTTGGACGCAATCGATAGGGCCGATGGCCGTTGGTACTCCCCGGAACGGTTTTCGCCCTCGGGCATCATCGGGTTGCGGACGAGGATCAGGTCGTCTTCGGTGTACTGCTGGTAGATCTTGAGTTGGTTGCTGTTGGTGTACATCAAAGCAACCTGTCCCTTTGCCAGGAATGAATCGGCCCACGCGTCGCCGAGCGGCTGCGAGGAGATCTCAATCGGAATCACCACGCTATCCGTATAGAGCGTGTTCCAATAGGTGAAGAATTCTTCGGCTACTTCGCGTGGGAAGCCCACGTCCGTCGCATCCTCATTGGCGATCTGGTATCCCTTTTGCAGGATCCATGACTGGAAGTGCTCTGAGTAGCCGCCGCCATTGGTGGTGGCCCAGGTATCGGCGGGCAGGGCTGACTGCAACTGGCGTGTAAACTCGGCATATTCGTCGAAGGTGACCTCGAATGGCAGCGGCTCTAATCCGGCACGCTTGATGAGGTCCTGGTTCATGACAACGCAGTTCAGCGTGACGCCCGTCGGCATCATATAGACCGCATCGTTGACCTTGCCGGCGTTGAGCACCATCGGGTCCCAATCGCTGGTTTCAACCGTACCAGTCTCGATAAAGGGATCCATCGGCGCATAGGCCCCGCGCAGCGCGTACTCGCTCAGCGTGTCGATCACAGAAGCAGTGATGTCGGGCAGATTGCCCCCTGCTGCCTGCGTTGCTACCTTGGTCCAATAGTCGTCCCACCCGGCGTATTCGCGAACCAGGGTAACGCCCGGGTTCTGCTCCTGGTAGAGGTCACAGATCTGGTTGTACAACTCATTACGGGACAGCCCGCCCCACCAACCAATGCGCAGGCTGGTTCCCTCCCCGGACGGCGCAGCCGCCTGATCGGCCTCCGGTGCAGCCCCTGGTTGGGCGGGCGGCGCGCCCGCAGGGACGCAGGCTGCCAGTGTCGCTCCCGTCGCCGATATGGCGACCATTCCCAGAAACCGTCTACGTGATAGCTTGTGTTGCATCTGGTTGTTCCTCCGTGTGATGGTATAGAGGCTTGGATCCACAACTGCGCCACAACCGGGTACTCTGCGAAACGCCACAAGCGTCCGGTCAAAGTCCATACAGGCGCATAGAGAGCCGAGAGCGTGCAAACAGAGCCGTTGGCTTATCTGACCTAACAGGTCATTGCAATTTGGGACAGGCCACTCAGAGGGAAAGGCGCGACCGGCAGCGGTAACAGGGAGCGGGCTGACCGGCCGCGGGAACGAATCAGAACAAACCTGGCAAGCTAGTGAACTAGTGCTGACCGTTTTGGGCTTGCTGCGTCCGATAGCAGCGGATACAAAGCTGTGTGACTTCCCGATTCGTGCGCTGGTGGACGCGTGCAACTTCCTGTGCGTCACGGCGGCGCAGAGCATCCAAAATGCTACGGTGGCTCTCCAACATCAGTCGCTTGTCTGCACCCTGGAGGGAATCATCTAGATAACTAAAAAGGACTGTAAACTGCATAGCGTTGACCTGCCAGGTACGCAGCAGCCGAGAGTTATCCGCCTTGCGCACGATATATCTGTGGAATTCCAGATCGAGTTGGCTCACTTCGGTCTGTGCGTGACGGGCGTTTGAATCGGCCTGGCGTTGGATCAACTCCTCAAGATAGGCAAAATCGGATTCCTGTAGGTGATCCACGGTCAGGCTTGCAGCAAGGCTTTCCAGGGCGATGCGCAGTTCAAAGATCTCGCGAATGTCCCGTTCGTTGAACTCGCGGACAAAGCAGCCTCGATTGGGGGAGATATCGACCAACCCGTCACGTTCGAGCAACACAAGTGCCTCACGTACCGGTGTGCGGCTGACATTGAGCAGTTTAGTAAGTTCCTGCTCGCGAATGTGGTCGCCGGGGTTCAGCCGCTTTTCGAGAATGGCGCGTTGAATCTCTTCGAATACTTGATCTCTCAAGCTAACAGGCTTGATTGAATTCAGTTTCTTCAACGCATCCACTCCTGCTTGCACTTCTTGGCGATGCCGACGATTCTAAACGGCAACGACATGAATCTTGGGAGCCTCGCTACCCACAGGAGAAATGCCCTGGCAGTGGATATTGGACAAGGAGCTCTACCAGGGTACGTTCCTGGACTGGGTCTGTTAGCCAATTTGGGGTTCTGTGCAATTGTAGGATTGTATACAATGTTTATTGTATACCTCACAGCGCGTCTTGTCAACCCTCAACTTCAGCAATACTAGGGCATCATGTATGTTTTTACCCCTCACGCGGGAACATCCACTCCCTATCCCGCGAGTCTTGCAGCATAGAGACGCCCTCATGTACTAATGGGGCGCCTTGTTCGGTGGTGGGCTACAGGTTATCAACGCGCTTGTAACCGCGCATCATGTCAGCCAATGACACGTCGGTAACGGCGAAGCCCTCCCCATTTCATACAGTAACACGGACATGCAGGTCATACACGCTTCCCCGGCCGCCTGGCTGCTCTCATCGATGAGTCCTTGCTTCAACGCGTCGGCGTAGAGTGTTTTGCAGATGGTGGCGTGGGTCGGCAGCGGCGATGAGTCGCGACGCAATCTCAGCGCCATTATCCTGACCGCTACAGTACAGATGCCTGCACGACCTGTCGCCGTTAATTGCAGGGAATTCTCATCGGGTCACTTGTGCGATTGATGGAGGGTTTCCCATACAGGTTATATACGTGTACAGCCCAGCGATGCGCCGTGGCACTTTTGGCTTCTTGACCGTGATGCAGCAATCATCAGGCGAGCCGTGAGTCCGGCGCATCTAAACAAAACGACCCCTGGATTTCTCCAGAGGTCGGTGCGGGTGGGGCGTCTGATGGGGCTCGAACCCACAACCCCCAGATCCACAATTATTCCCGCTTCGCGGGTGGCTGCCATCAGAGGTAAGATGGTATTTTTTTGTGATTTTAGGACGCGTGTTTGTGTGTCATTAGCTCAGGTTCGGTACAACAAAAAACCCATCAGCATTGATGGGCACATGGTGCAGGATATGGTATACTTTCCACCAGATCC
>CAZYQJ010000570.1:0-4084 GCA_964649925.1 uncultured Litorilinea sp. | reverse complement strand
CGCGCCCTGCAGGCGTTATGGTATGACGCCAAGGGCAATTGGGCAGAGGCGCACCGGCTGGCCCAGGAGGAAGAAAACGCCACCGGCGCATGGGTTCATGCCTATCTTCATCGCGTGGAGGGCGACCCGTCCAATGCGGCCTACTGGTACCGCCGCGCTAACAAGCCAGTGAGCGATGCGTCGCTGGCAGATGAATGGCGCGACTTGGTGACGGCGTTGTTAGCGCAGTGATTCTTAAAATAGGCCTTTAACGCGAGCGCGCTCTGCCGTATAATCGGGCCATGCAAAGCGCGCAAGCCTATCTGCCCATTGACCGCCGCCGCGGTGCAGCCCTGCCCGAACTGGACCGCGGCGTTGTCCTCTTTGCGGATATCTCCGGCTTCACCCACTTGACCAACACACTGGTCGAACGGCTGGGGCCGCGCCGCGGCGCGGAATCCGCTACCCATCACCTCAACACCGTCTATGCAGCACTGGTGCGCGTGATCCACGCGGCGGGCGGCAGCGTGGTCAGTTTTAGCGGCGACGGGATGCTCTGCTGGTTGTCGGCAGGCGGCGACCTGGCGGATTGTGCGGCCCGTGCCGTGCGCGCTGCCCGCGGGCTGCATGGACAGATGGCGCAGTTGAGCCGGATCACCATCGCGCCCGACCTGGTGGTCGAGTTGGGGCTCAAGGTCGCGCTCGCCGCGGGCGATGTGCGCCGGATGGTGATGGGGGACCCCGCGATCCAGGTATTTGACGTGCTGGCTGGGGGGCCGGTGGACCAGGTGGGCGTGGCGGAGCCGATGGCCGGGCGCGGGGAAACCTGGGCAAGCCGCGGCTTTGTCGAGTTGGTCGACGCGCTAGCCTGTGTCCATACCTGGCGCAGCGGCCCAGATGGGCAAGTCTATGCGCTGCTGGACTTTGACCCTGCCGCAGACGATGACGCGGCCAGTGGCGGCAACCCGCCAGAGGATCTGCCTGCCCTGCCGGATGAGGCGGTGCGGTCCTGGCTGTTTCCTGCGGTGTATACGCGTTTGGCGGCAGGCCAGGAACGGTTTTTGGCGGAGTTGCGGCCCGGCGTTGCGCTCTTTGTGCGGATCAGCGGGCTTGACCTGGTGGGCGATAGCCAGGCTGCGGGGCTGCTGAATCGCTATGTGCAATGGGTGCAGCGCATTTTGGCGCGCGATGATGCGCTGCTGATCCAGGTGACGACCGGCGACAAGGGCATCTACCTGTATGGGGCGTTTGGCGCGCTGGTGCTGCATGGCGATGACGCCGCACGCGCCGCGTCGGCGGCACTGGCGTTGATGACGCCACCCGCGGACCTGGCTGCGATTGGGCCAGTGCAGATCGGTCTAGCGCAGGGGCGGATGCGCGTCGGCGCGTATGGCAGCGACGAGCGGCGTACCTTTGGCGTGCAAGGGGCCGCGGTGAACCTGGCTGCTCGGCTGATGACGGCTGCGCCCGCGGGCAGCGTGGTGGTCGCTGAAGGCCTGGCGCGTCAACTGGAAGCCCGTTTTGCGCTGGCTGACCTGGGTGCGGTGGCGTTGAAAGGCATGGCCCAGCCCCTGTACCTCTATCGTCTGCTGGCCGCGCGGGACGGCATGGCTGCTTCCCCTGCCAGCGCGCAACGGCTGGTGGGGCGAGACCGTGAAGTGGCATGGATTATGCAGTGCGCCGCCCAGGTGGAACGCGGCGACGTTCGCCTTGTTCAACTGATGGGCGAAGCGGGTATCGGCAAGAGCGCACTGCTGCGATCTGCGGAGGCGACGCTGCGCGGGCGTGGATGGCTGGTGGCGTTGAGCGAGGCGCACAGCACGCAGCGGCACAGCCCGTATGGCAGTCTGGGCAGGCTGCTGGCCGCGCTGCTGGGGCTGCCGCACCCCACGCCGGGGCAAGAGACCGAGACAATGGATGCGCTGCGCGCGCGGCTGGCCGCGCTGGATGATGCCCTGCTGCCGCGGATGCCCTTGCTGCGCGAGGTGCTTGGACTGCCGCTGCCCGAGAGCGCAGCTACCTTAGGACTCGACCCGGAGACGCGACGCCAGGCATTGATCGGGCTGGTCGTGGACATCGTGGCGCACCTGGCTGGGGCGCAGCCGGTGGCGTTGTTGGTGGACGACTGCCAGTGGCTGGACGAGGCCAGTGCTTCGGTGTTGGGCAGCCTGGCCGGGATGCTGGCCGCGCTGCCTGTGTTGATGGTGTGGGCGCAGCGTGGGCGGGACCCGCTGCCAGGCGACCCGCCGCAAGCTGCGCTGTTGACCCTGGCGTTGGATCCACTGGACGCAGCGTCGGCGGCGATCCTGGCCGCGGATCAACTGGGGGCCGCGCTGGACCCGCTGGCAGAAGACCTGATCACTGCCCTGGCGCAAGGCAACCCGTTGGTGCTGGCGCAGGTTGTCGAGGCATTGCAGGCGGATGGCCGCTTGATCCGTGAGGCGGGCCGGGTTGAGCTTTCTGTCGAGACGCTGGACCGGCTGCGCGCCGACCGGGCATTGGTGGCGAGCGAGACGGGGTGGCGCTTTGCCGAATCCGGGCTGGCGATTGGGCCGGTGTTGGGGCTGCCCGATTCGCTGCACGGGCTGATGCTGGCGAACGTGGACCGGCTGCCGGAAGATGCGAAGTTGACGCTCAAGTTGGCGAGCGTGATCGGGCGCACGTTCAGTCTTGACGTCGTGGCCGCGGCGCACCCGCTGCACGCTGCCGCGGACCAGGTGATGGCACAGTTGGGGCTGTGCGAGCGCTACGGGCTGGTCTCTCCTACGGCTAAGGCCGGGACGGTCAGTTACCGCTTTGTGCACAACTTGACTCAGGAACTGGTCTACCAGACGTTGCTGTCCACACAGCAGCAGGAACTGCACGGTGTGGTGGCGGCGACGCTGGAGCAACTGCAGCCGGATGCCGTGGTGAGCTTGGCGCACCACTATTACGCGGCGGACCTGACGCAGCCTGAACTACGCGCTAAGGCCCTGACTTATCTGGATCGCGCCGCCACCGCTGTGCGCGCCGACTATGCCAATGAAACGGCGCTGCGTTTTCTGGATCAGGCGTTGGGGCTGGAAGAACGGTGGGAATGGCGCAGGGCGCGCGTGGAATTGCTGCACCTTCTGGGCCGGAGGCAGGAGGAAGCCGCCGCGCTGGATGAACTGGCGGCTGCGCCTGGGGCATCGCCGGTGGTGCATGGGCTGTTGGAGAGCCGCTATTGTGAAGCGGTCAACGATTACGCCCATGCCCATGTCGCAGCGGCGCGCGGGCTGGCCCTGGCCGAGCGTGCTGGGGACCCGGTGGCGCAAGCAGCCTGTCTGGTGCAGTTGGCGCGTGTCGTGGGCCGCGAAGGGGATTATGGCCGCGAAGGGCAGTACTACCAGCGGGCGCGGTCTATTCTGGGGGAAGCGATTGCAGACCACGACATCGGCATCGAAATCTATTATGGCTTGGGGATCGATGCCAAGCAGCAGGGCGATTTTGAGGCCGCAGACCGCTATTTTGCCCACGCCTTGGAACTGGCGCGCGCCCAGACGCGGCCGGTGGACGAGGCGCGCATCCTGACGGCGCGGGGCATTGTGGCGCGGTTGGCCCGGCGTTTTGGCGAGGCCTATGCCTGGACGGAGCGTGCGCTAGCGATCCGCCGCCTGGTGGGTGACCGGGCTGGAGAATCGGCCAGTTTGATGAGCCTGGCACAGGTGGTGATCCACGGGCTGGGCGACTATGGCCGCGGGCGCGACCTGCTGGAAGAAGCGCTGGGCATGACACGACGGGTACAGGACCGCTGGAGCCAGGGTATCGTCCTGAACGAACTGGGCATCGTCTATTTGCTCGTCGGCGCGTGGGATCAGGCGGAGCGTTATTTGCTCGATGCGCTGGCAATCTGCGAAGAGATCGGCGCAGAGGCAGGGGAAGCTCATGTGTTGTGCAACTTGGGCCAGGTTCAGCGCGGCCAGGGCCGCCTGGAGGCTGCCGCCGCCACGTTTGGCCGCGGCGATGCGATTGTGGCGGAACTGCAAGACCCGCAGTTACAGGCGCAGTATTGGAGCGAGATGGCGCTGCTGGCACTTGACCAGGGGGACGCGGCGCGGGCGCGTGACCTGGCAGCCCAGGCGGT
>CAZYQJ010000569.1:0-4086 GCA_964649925.1 uncultured Litorilinea sp. | reverse complement strand
GCGATCCAAGAAGACCAGCGATGTCATCTTCTCCGGCAGCGATCAAAAGGCCCGCCTGGGCATGGCCCAGGTCAGCCTCACGCTGGACAACAGCAACGGCGAACTGCCCATCGACTTCGCCGAAATTGAGATCACGCGCCGCGCCTACCGCGACGGTGACAACGAATACCTACTCAACGGGCGGCGCGTCCGCCTGCAAGACATCACCGACTTGTTGGCCCAGACCGGGCTTGGGCGGCGCACCTATGCGCTGATCGGCCAGGGGTTGATCGACAAGGTGCTCAGCCTGGCACCGGAAGAACTGCGATCCCTCTTCGAGGAAGCGGCTGGTATTACCGGCTACCAGGCCAAGCGCGCCATGACGCTACGCCGCCTTGAAGCAACGCAACAGAACCTGACCCGCGTCCAGGATATCGTGGCCGAGCTTAGCCCCCGTCTGAGTTATCTACGCAAGCAGGCAGAGCGCGCCCGCGAACGCGACCAAATCGCTGGCGACCTGCGCGACCTCCTGCGCGACTGGTATGGTTATCACTGGCATCACACCCTCAACGACCTGCAGCGGCACCGCAGTACTGTTGAAGCGGTGCAGGCCAGGGTTACAACAGGCCAGGAGGCCCTGGCTGCCATCGGCCGGCAGATCGAGCAGGCGCGCCAGACGCAGGCTGCACTGCGCGGTGAGTTGGGAGAACTACATCGCCAGAGCAGCGCCGTACACCGCGACGCCGAACAGGTCGGACGCCAACTGGCTGTGGCCCAGGAAAGGCTGCGCCAGCTTCAGGCCCGCCAAGAAGAGACTCGCCGCGAGTTAGCTCCCTTACATCTGCAGCAAGAAACAGTCGCCGCGCGCCGCGACGACACCCAGGCCGCCATCGCCGCGGCTGAAGCGTTCTACCGCGAACGCCAGGCGCAGGTCGATGAACAGCAAGCCGAACTGGACCAGCGTCAACAGGAACGCTCTCGCCTGCAGGATGTCCAGGCCGCGGCGCGGCACAGGCTGGATCAACTGCACACCGCGCATGCTGAAACCGCCAGCCGCTTGCGCACGTTAGAAGAACGCCGCGCCGAACTGGCAGATGAGCAACAACGGCAACGCCAGGCGCACAGCGCAACCGCAGCCGAGGCCGCCGACCTTGCCCAACAGGTGGCGCGCCAGGAATCCGCACTGGCAGCGTTGGAGCAGCAAATCCAGGCGCACCGCCAGGAACTGGCCGCGCTCGACCAGCGTCGCCAACAACTGCGCGCCGATCTCGAACAGGCCCAGGCCGCCCGTCAGGAGGCAGAGCGCAGCCTGGACCGGCTGCAAACCCGCCATGACCTGCTGGCGCGGCTGCAGCAAGAAGGCGCAGGCTATGCCAGCGGTGTGCGCGCCGTCCTCCAGGCCGCGCGCGACCCTGAACAGCCGCTCTCCGGCCTGCTCGGCACGGTGGCCTCGCTGATCCACGTCCCGGCCCATCTCGACAAAGCCATTGAGACTGCACTGGGCGGCGCGCTCCAAAACGTTATAGCCGAACGCTGGGCCGATGCACAGGCGGCAATCGACTTTCTCAAACGCACCCGCCAGGGCCGCGCTACCTTCCTCCCCCTCGACCGGCTGGTTCACGCTTCCCCGATCCCCGCGCCGCACATGGCAGGCATCTTAGGCAACGCCATCGACCTGGTGGATTACGACCCCGCGGTTCAAAATGCCGCACAGCAGCTGCTCAACCGGGTATGGGTGGCCGAAGACCTAAACGCAGCCCGCCGCGCCCTGGATGCCATCCGATCTGGCCCGCGGCCTACCGTCGTCACCCTCGACGGCGACATTGTCCGCCCTGGCGGATCGGTCACCGGCGGCAGCGACGCCTCACGGCGTGACGATTCAATCTTGGCCCGCGAGCGCGAACTGCGTGAATTGCCCGGCCAGATTCGCCGTCAGGAAACAGTCGTGGCCGCACATCGATCCACCTGCCACGACCTGGCCGCAGCCATCGAAGACGTGGCCGTCCAGGTTGCGCCGCTGCAAGACACGCTGGAAACCCTAGACCGGGAGGGCCTCGGCCTGCGCGACCGGCTGGAGGAGATGCGCCGCCAGCTTGACCGCAGCCGCCAGGCCGAACGCTGGCAGCAAGAGCGGCTGGAACAGATCGCAGGTGAATTGGCTCAACTCGCCCAGGATGCGGCCGCGCTGAATGACCGGCTCCATACACTCGCCGCCGAACAGGACGCGGCCCAGCGCGCCCTGCAAACCGCCGAAGCCGACCTGGAGCAAGCCACTTCCGGCGACCTGCTGCGCCAGATGGCCGATTTGCGCGCGGCAGCCGCCGAAGCACGCGCGGCCTGGCAGAGCCAACAGGCGCTGCTCGACAACCAACAGCGCAGCCTCCAGGATACCGCCGCCCAGATCGCCGACAAGGAACGCCGTTTGGCAGCCCTGGCAGAGCAGGAAGCCGACCTCGCCCGCCAGATCGAGGCATTGGCGGCGCAGGAGACAGCACACGGGGAGGCGCTCCAGCAGCTACGGGCGCGCATCGAACCCGTGGAACAGCGGCTTGCCCACCAGGATCATCACCAGTCCGCACTCGAAATCCAGGAACGTCAGCTACAGGACGCGCTGCGCAAAGATGAAGCCGCCTGGAATGCCGCCCAACTCCAGCTACAGCGCACAGAAGACCATCTGAACCAACTCCGTCACGACATCGAACAGGATTTGGGGCTGGTGCTGCTCGAACTGAGCGAAGACCTGGCCTACCAGCCGCCCCTGCCGTGGGATACGGTGGTAGAGCAGCTACGTCCGGTCGAAAGCCTGCCTGCCGGACTGGACGAGGAGATCCAGTCCATGCGCGGTCGCCTGGCGCGCCTCCAAAACGTCAACCCCGACGCCCAGCGCGAGTATGCTGAGGCCGCCCAACGCCATGAATACCTGATCACGCAGTCCAGCGATCTGGAAGCGGCCATTGCCGACTTGCGCAAGGTGCTGCGCGAACTCGACGAGGTGATGGAAACCGAACTGCACCGCACCTTTGCCGCTGTTTCTGAACAGTTTGTGGACTTCTTCCAAACCCTCTTTAACGGAGGAACGGCCAAACTCGTGCTGGCCGACCCGGAAGATATCACCAACTCCGGCATTGAGATCATCGCCCGCCCGCCCGGGAAACGCCCGCAGAGCCTTGCCCTGCTCTCCGGCGGCGAACGTACCCTCACTGCCTGCGCGCTGATCTTCGCCATCCTGCGCGTCAGCCCCACCCCGTTCTGCGTGCTGGATGAGGTCGACGCCGCGTTGGACGAAGCCAATGTGGATCGCTTCCGCCAAACCGTCGGAGCGTTAAGCCAGGGGACTCAGTTCATCCTGATCACCCATAACCGGCGCACCCTCGAAGACACCAACGCCATCTATGGCATCACCCTCTCGTCAGATGGAACCAGCCGGGTCATCAGTCTGCGGTTGGAAGGGGAACGCATTGTCCAGCAGCGTGACGCCAACGCGTCTGCAGGCGCGCCGGACGCGTCCCTGCGCGAGATCGAAGAGATTGTTACGATGTAGTCATGCGGTAGGGGATGGGTCAAGCGGCTGATCGTCCGTGCGCTCGACCGGCCACTGCTGCTCAATTTCAGGGTCAGGTTGGTACTCAGTCGCACCCAGACCCAAATAGTACAGCGCCATCGCAGCGGCGGCCTGTGAAGCCTCCTGTTTGCTGCGACCGCGGCCAACGCCATAGCGCCGGTCGCCCACCATCACCTGGATGGTAAAGATTTTGGCATGATCTGGGCCTTCGTCCGCCACCACCCGATAGCGTGGCGCAAGCCCTACTTCGCTCTGTGACCACTCCTGAAAGCGGCTCTTGGGATCCTTGCCCAGCGCATGGGGCTGGACGCGCGCCAGGTCAGCTTCCACCAACGGCAGCACAAGTCTGCGTACAGCATCGATCCCCTGGTCCAGATAAACGGCCCCGATTACGGCTTCAAACGTGGCACAGAGCGTCGCCGCACGCTTACGCCCGCCGCTTTCATCTTCTCCGTGACCCAAGAGCAAGTAATCGCCCAGATTCAACTGCCGGGCAAAGCGTGCCAGCGTCTCACGGCGCACCAGCGATGCCCGTATACTGGTCA
>CAZYQJ010000568.1:2666-4108 GCA_964649925.1 uncultured Litorilinea sp. | reverse complement strand
GCGACGGTGCGCAGCAGCGACCCGACATCATCACACTGGATGCCGCTGTCGCCGAGGCGTTCACGTACCTTCTGCATGCCGCGCTGCATATTGATGCCGTGATCGGCATCGCCAATCGCCGCGTCCAGTTGCGTCAAATAGTTCTGTTCGGCAGCAATACGGTCGGCATAGACCAACAGCCATTGCCGGAAGTGTGCCAGCGGTATCTCCTGGCCCATAGCTCACCACCCCTTAGCGCAGAGCGCCCTGCATCAAAAACCTACCAACTGAGCGCCGGAGTGCGTACCGGCGCATCCCATAACGCAAGCAATTCGGGGTCCAATCGCAGCAGCGTCACGATGCAGCCGGCCATGTCAAGGCTGGTGACATAGTTGCCGACCAGACAGCGTTCGACGCGAATGCCGATTTGATCAAGGATCTGATGGAGGCGGCGAAAGACGATGTATAGTTCTTGCTGCGGCGTGCCGCCCAGCCCGCTCACCATGGCTAGCACAGGATCCCCGGATCGCAACTCCAACTCACCCAGGATCGGCTGGACGAGTTGCTCCACAATTTTGTCGGCACGGGCCAGCGGAATCCGGCGGCGGCCCGGTTCGCCATGAATGCCTACCCCCAGCTCGATCTGATGGGCAGGCAGTTGAAACGTCGGATGGCCTACACTGGGCAGGGTGCAGCTTGTCAACGCCACGCCCATGCTGCCTGCTTGTTCGGTGACACGGTGGGCCAGGCTGGCAACCGTAGAGAGCGGTTTGCCCATTTCAGCGGCGGCCCCGGCGATCTTTTCCACCAGCACCGCCGCGCCCATGCCGCGGCGGTTGTCCGTCTGATCGACTGCCACGTCGTCATGCACCAGCACCGAAGCGATGGTATAGCCTTCTTCCTCCGCCAGTTCTTGGGCGATGGCCGTGTTGAGGACGCCCCCGGTGTAGTTCTTGACGATGTAGAGCGCCCCGGCTCCGCCGTAGACCGCACGCGTGGCGGCGAGGTATTGGTCGGGGGTCGGGCTGGTGAAGATGGCCCCTGGGCAGGCAGCGTCCAGCATCCCCCGGCCCACATAGCCGACGTTGAGCGGTTCATGGCCGCTGCCGCTGCCGCTGATAATGGCGACCTTGCCCTGGAGGGGTGCATCTTTGCGGATGACTACATGCGGGTCATATTGGACGCGCAACAAATGCGGATAAGCAAGTTGGAGGCCTTGTAAACTCTCCAGTGCGGCATCCGCGGGATTGTTGATCAATTTTTGCATAAGGCAGCAACGCAAGCAAAGGAACGGGAGCACGCGGGCCGAGGCGTTGACCTGGCCCACCAGAAGCACACAACGGGACAGTACAGAACATCCGAACCATTTGTATTGTACCGGTAATCGCGGGTTTGATCAATCTTCCGGGCGAACCTGCCCGCCATGTTGGGCCAGGAGTGTATGCAGCAGGGCTTTGGCTTTG
>CAZYQJ010000568.1:0-2656 GCA_964649925.1 uncultured Litorilinea sp. | reverse complement strand
CGCCCGGACAGGTGCGGCAGGTTGCCCAGGAACAGCTCGATAAGATCGGGGTTGAGTTGGATCTTGAGGCCCGGGTGGGGGAGCTTTCCATTGGCAATCAGCAGATCACAGCCATCTGCAGGGCTTTGGCTTTGACCGCAGCCTGGCCGCGATGGCTGATGCGGTTCTTGATCTCGGTGGGCAGTTCAGCCATGGTGGCGTTCTGTTCGGGTATATAGAAAATGGGGTCATAGCCGAAGCCGTTGTCCCCGCGCGGCTGGTCGGTGATCACGCCTTCGATAGTGCCTTCGGCAGTATGGACCTGGCCGTAAGGCAGGGCAATCGCCACCACACAGCGAAAACGCGCTGTCCATACTGCCTGGGGGACGGCCTGCAATTCGGCCAGGATAGTGCGGTAGCGATCCTGGTCGCTGCGGCCTGGCCCGGCATAGCGCGCCGAATAGACGCCCGGTCTGCCGTCGAGCGCGTCCACCTCCAGCCCGCTGTCGTCGGCCCAAGTCCACAGCCCGGTCATTTCGGCATAGCTGCGCGCCTTGAGGATGGCATTTTCGGCAAAGGTTGCACCGGTCTCCTCGATATCGTGGGTAATGCCTTCGGCGTTCAGCGACGTGACCTCCAGCGGCAAGTCCGCCAGCAAGTCGCGATATTCTCGGATTTTGCCGGGGTTGTGGCTTGCTACGAGCAGTTTGTGCATCCGCCAGTCTCCTGTGATCCGGTCACTGTTTTGGTCGGCGCGTTTCTTTTGGGCGCGTTCATCCTATGCTAACATAGGAGTGAAGCGATTTTGGAATTGCAGCCATCGGATGCACACCCTAGGTATGCCCGCCGCGGCAGGCGGAGTCTCGGCGCTGCCCCGGTAGCCGCAGGACCGGCAGGAGACGCAAGCCTATGCCTGAATCCTACCATCCACTCCGCATTTTCACCGGATCCGCCCATCCGGACCTTGCCCGTGAGATCGTGGAGATCCTCCACGCCGATTTGGGCCGCGCTACCACGCGCCATCTGCCCGACAGCGAGATCCATGTGATGGTGGATGAGGTGGTGCGCGACCAAGATATCTTTATCGTGCAGCCCTGCTCGCCTCCGGTCAACGACAACTTGATGGAACTGCTGCTCTACCTGGATGCCTTTCGCCGCGCCAGCGCGCACAGCGTCAGCGTGGTGATCCCCTATTACCCCTATGCGCGCCAGGAACGGATGGCCCAGGGCCGCGAGGCGATCAGCGCACGCGTGGTCGCCAATATGTTGGAAAGCGCAGGGGCGCGGCGGGTGATCTTTGTGGATATTCACAGCCGCGCTATTCAGGGCTTTTTCAACATCCCGGCCGACTATTTTCGTGACCCTAAATTTGCGGACGCCGCCATTGTCAGCCCTGACGTCGGGCGCGCCGGGCTGGCAGGCCGGTATGCCGAACTGCTCAACTTACCCCTGGTCGTGATGCACAAGCGCCGCACCAGCTTTAGCGCCACAGAGACCACGCACGTAGTGGGCGATATCGAGGGGCGGCGACCGATCATTATCGACGACATCATGGCGGGCGGCAGCGTCCTCAAACAGGTCGATGCGCTGTATGAAAACGGCGCGGGCGCACGGGCCTATTTTGCGGTGACGCATCCGGTGCTGCTGCCTACCGCCATCCAGCGGCTACAGGCCGATGACCGGATCGAAAAGCTGGTGGTCACCAACACCATCCCGGTTCCCCCCGAAAAATGCCATCCGAAGATTGAAGTCTTGTCGATCGCGCCGCTGCTGGCCGATATCATCTTGCGTATCTATCGAGGGGACAGCATTTCGGAGCGACTCGTGCTGGCCTAGCGCAAGCACGGTGGAAATGAGGAGGACAGTGTCCGTGTTTGGACGTACACAAAAGCCTGAAGCCGACGCGATTGAGGTCATCATCGGCCCGCGCGCCTCGTTTGTGGGCGAGCTTCGCTGCGATACAAGTATTCGCATCGACGGCGCGGTCGAGGGAGGGCGTATCGAGACTGCCGCCAACGTGATCTTGACCGAGGCAGCGCGGGTGCAGTGCGACATCTGGGCCAAGACGGTCAGCATACGCGGTCTCTTCCGCGGGGTGATCCATGCCGACCGGGTGGAACTGCTGGATGGCAGCCAGGTCTACGGCGCGCTGCACGTCAACAGCATCTATATGGATGAGGCGGTGCTGCTGCGCGCTGAACTCAACATCCAGGGAACCACCGTGGAGGAGACCGGGCCGCTGCCACGACCGGATACGTCGGCAAGCATCCCGGTGGTGACACCGACTTCTTCGCCGCGCAACGCCGTCGGCTAGACCAGGTTATCCATTCACCGAATGCCAGAGCTTTCCAGTCATCAGCGATAAGGGTGAGTATCCATGATATGGCTTATGGCGCTGCTTGGCGCGATCGTCGGCTATGGGCTGGGGTCGATCCCGGTCGGCTTGTGGGTCTGCCGTCTCTTTGGCGTGGACATTCGCCAGGTGGGGAGCGGGCGCACCGGTGCGACCAACGCCTGGCGTGCCGCTGGGCTGAAGGCGGCCATCCCGACGCTGTTGGGGGACGCGCTCAAGGGCGCGGTCGCCATCTGGGTGGTTACGGCGATCTTCCGTGCCGTTCTGCCCGACCCCACGACGATGGATCTGGTGGAGGCGACCCGCCGCGCGGCGGCGCTGCAC
>CAZYQJ010000567.1:0-4109 GCA_964649925.1 uncultured Litorilinea sp. | reverse complement strand
CGTTCAGGCTATATCACGGGCCAGGTGTTGGCGGTTGACGGTGGTCTAGTAATGTTGTAGGATGCACCCACGGTCGTGCTGATTATGGATCCCGCCTAGAGTTCTTTCATGCCTCCATCTTCGTCCGGTTCGTCGTCCAATGGCAGTTCGCCTGAACGTGTAGATGCGGCGCATACTGCTGAACACCATCGGGTGATTCAGCAGCGTCGGCAGGCGCGTAAGTTGGCCATTCAGGCGTTGTTTGAGATTGACAGTGTGGGCCATTTACCCGGCACCGTGGTGGATGAGCGGCTGGCGTTCAGCTATCCTGGCGAGGTAGGCGCGGCGTACCTGCGCCGTTTGGTGAGCGGTGTCGTCAACAACTGGTCGGCGCTCAACGAGTTGATCGCCAAGTACGCCCCTGAATGGCCGGTGGAACAGTTGGCGATTGTGGATCGTAATATCCTGCGCATGGCTCTTTTTGAGATCGGCGCACGCGATTCGGACACGCCGCCCAAGGTGGTGATCAATGAAGCCGTGGAACTGGCAAAGATTTTCGGGAGCGACAGCAGCCCACGCTTTATCAATGGTGTGCTTGGCTCGGCGCTAGATGAGGCGCGTCGCAAGGAGTTTTAGTGTCTATCAGGCCGGTGCGCGCCCATCCGCAGCCCGCGCCGGGTTTGATGGCGAGATATAGGTTGGGCTATGGATAGCTTTTTTGGGATCGGAATCGGCGAGCTTTTCTTTATTGCGATCATCGCCTTGATCGTGCTGGGACCGGAACGGCTGCCGGGCGCGATCCGCGAGGTCGCCAAGTGGTCGCGCATGATCCGCAACCTCTCTTCGGAACTGACCTCACAGTTCAGCGAAGAGATGAAGGCGTTTGAGGAAATAAATCCGAACAAAATTCTACGTGACTTGACCGATGACCCAGCGGATCAAGCCAAGAAAACGCAGACCGGCAAGACGGCGGCCACGGCAAAGCCAGCCGCCAAACCGGCTGCCCCTTCCACGACAACGAAGACGACACCGGCCAAACCGGTGACCTCCGCTTCGTCTGCGTCTACCGCCACCGAGGCCAAAACGCCGCCTAAAGTGCCAACGCCGCCCATGCCCAAGAAACGGACGCCTACAACCAGCGGCACCGAAAAAGCAGAAGCGGATGCCGGAACTCCGCCGGAGGACGCGGTGAAAGCCGATGCGGTAAAGCCGGATGAAAAGGGCGCGACGGCGCAGGGCGAACCGGAAAACCGCATCCTGCCCCCTGCCTCCGGCACGGCGGATGCCCAAACGAGTGCAGCAGAACCGAGCGCACGCGACGGTATGCCGCAGCCCACCTCCGCGACACACTCGGCGGATCGGGATCAAACAGGCGACGAGAAGCAGGAGAGCAAGCTAGCGGTGGACGCATCCGCTTCGCACCCTGCACTCGCAGTGAATGGTAATTCGGCGGCTGAAGTGGAATCATGAGTCAAGAAGCGATGAGTTACTCGCCTGATGATAACAGCATGAGTTTGATGGAGCACCTGCAAGAACTGCGGGTGCGCTTGATGTGGATCGCGGGCGCGATGATCGTCGGCACCATCATTTCGATGGCCTTCGCCGAACCCCTCATCGCCTTCATCAATGAGCCGTTGAGCAGACAAGGAGTGACCCCCCAGGCGCTAGGGCCGACTGATACCATCGGCATTTTCTTTAAGGTCAGCCTGACCACAGGCGCGGTGATTGGCATGCCGGTAATCGTCTACCAGATCATCGCCTTTGTCTCGCCGGGCCTCTATCCCCATGAAAAACGCGCCCTGCTGCTCATCCTGCCGGGGATCATGATCCTCTTTGCGATCGGCTCGGCATTTGCCTATTTTGTGCTGATGCCCGCGGCCATCGGTTTTCTGCAGAACTTTATGGGCAATGTCATCCAGCAAGACTGGAGCATCGACCGCTATGTGGGCTTTGTGACGCGCGTGGTCTTTTGGATCGGCGTGGCCTTTGAAGCGCCGCTGGTGGTCTCCTTCCTGGCGCGCATCGGGCTGGTAAGCGGCCCTGCGCTGCTGCGGTTGTGGCGTCAGGCGATCGTGGTCGTGGCGATTGTGGCGGCTGCTATTACGCCGACCATTGACCCGGTCAACATGACGATTGTCATGGGGCCGCTGATCGTGCTCTACTTCGCAAGTGTGGGGCTGGCCTACCTGCTCTACCGCCCGCGCGAGCCGCGTGACTTTTCGCAGGAGCCGTTCATCAAGGACGAGTAGCGACCCGATAGACCCATGGCCGACCGGGAAACCCTGATCGCACGCAAGCAGATGGTGCGCCGCCAGATCGAGCGGGTGCAGCGTGAACTGGCCCAGGTGGAGGCTTTGCCACGCCCCGATCAGCGGCGCATCCGCAAGTTGCAGGACCAACTCGACCGGCTGATGGGGGAAGAATATACGCTGCGGCTGGCGATTGACCGCAGCGCCTGAATCCATGCAAACCCTAGAGTGACCGGCATTTGTGCAGTGCCGGTCACTTCGATCCTACCCAGTGGAGTTGCCCTGTGCAGCAACGCTTTGACGCCATTGTGTTGGCGGGATACGACCCCGACCGGCCCCATCCACTGACCGCCGCGCAGCGAGAGCCGCACAAAGCCCTGATCGAGATCGCCGGGCGGCCCATGATCGCCTATGTGATCCAGGCCCTGGCGCAGAGCGGGCAGATCGAGCGCATCGTCGTGGCCGGTTTAGACCCCCTCCCCGACCTGGACGCACTGGCCCACGGCGGCGGTTGCGACCTCCACTATTTGCCCAACCAACCCACGATCTACGCCAATGCCTTCCAGTCCTTTGAATATCTGGCGCGGCTGCAAGACCCGCAGCGTCACGCGCTGTTGACCTCGGCAGATGTGCCGCTGCTGACCGGCGGCATGGTCTCCGCGTTTTTGCACGCCTGCCACCCCTATGACCTCGACGCCTATTGGGGCATTGTCGAGCGCAAGGTGATGGAAGCCACCTTTCCCGGCAGCCGCCGCACCTATCTACGCCTGGTCGAGGGGCAGTTCTGCAACGGCGAGTTCTATCTGGCGCGCATCAGCGCCGCCCTACGCCAGCGCAGCGAAATCCAGGAGTTGGTCGAGTTACGCAAACACATCACGCGCCAGGTGCGAAAGCTTGGGTTTGGCGTGCTGCTGCGCTTCTTGACGCGCCGTCTGCGCACAGAGGATCTGATTGGGGTGGCGCACCGCCTCCTGGGGATCACCGGCGCGCCGGTGATCTTGCCTTTTGCAGAAAGCGGGATGGACGTAGACAAGCCCCACCAACTGGCCCAGGTCGAGGCCTATCTGCGCCGCCGGGCTGCACAGGAGCAGCGCGCATCCCATGCGTAGCCTGTGGGCGGCGTTGCTGTGGACATGGCATCACTGGGATGCGGCGTTGAGCCACCTGCTGAGCCGCACGCCGCGCCCTGGCCGCGGCGTCTCTTTGCTGGCCGGGGTGGGCGCGCATCTGGGCGATAGCTGGCTGTGGCTGTTGGTGCTGGGGCTGATCTGGCGGTGGCAGCGCGCCGCGGCGCCGCAATGGGCGCGTGCCCTGTGGGGATGGGCGGTGAGCCTGGTTGCGGGCTATGCGCTGACCCTGATCCTCAAACGCCGGGTGCGCCGCCCGCGCCCGCGCCAGGCGCGCTTGCTGCATGGGCCAGGACCCGACCTCTACAGTTTTCCCAGCGGCCATGCCGTGCGCTGGGGGATCATCGCCGTCTGGATCAGCCATTTTATCCCCCGCGGCGCGCTCCTGGCCTGGCCGCTGGCCTTGTGGACGGGCTGGAGCCGCGTCTATTTGGGGATTCACTACGTGGGCGACGTGCTGGCCGGGTATGCTGCCGGTGCGATCCTCGCCCGCTTGATGCGCCGCCTTCTGGGGGAGCGGTAAGGATACCGGTAACCTACTCCGCCACGATCCGGATTTTGGGGAACTTGCGCTGATCGAATTCGTGCAGGCGCGCGGGGCCCAGGTCGGTCACTTCCTGGTGGATAGCTTCGGCGGCGGTACGCAGCGCGGCCAGGTCAATCCCCTGCGAGATGGGCGGCAGGGCGCGCAGCCGGGGCAGCCCGCGTCGAAACAGCTTGACTGCGCCCGCCCAGTTCCCCTGCTGAATATGGT
>CAZYQJ010000566.1:0-4128 GCA_964649925.1 uncultured Litorilinea sp. | reverse complement strand
AACTATTTCTCCAACTTCGACGGCTATGTCAACCTCGACCAGTTCCGCAAGCTGGTCAACCCCCACACCGGCAACCCGTGGGACATGGACCTGGACTTCGATGCCTACCGCGGGCTGAACACCAAGGGCGAGCGCATCATGGCCGCCATGCGCTCTGTCCACACCTACTATTTCTACAACCAGGATATCTTTGACGAGGTCGGCGTCGCACCGCCCACCTCCTGGGATGGCTTTGCCGACGTCTGCGCCACCCTTGACGCCGCGGGCTACATCCCGCTCACCATCAACTACATCTGGCAGGCACCGCAGTGGCTGGCCGAAATCTACTTCGACCAGTACCACGTCAACTGGATCGAACAAGTGCGCGCCCAGCCCGGCGACTGGAACTTCGACCCCGGGCTGGATGGCATGTTCGAACTCGATGCCGCCGATCCCTACATCCACAACAAATATACCTACAACGTACAGCGATTCTACAAAGGGATCCGCGACGGCGACCTGCGCTTCAATACGGCGGAAGTGGCCGAACTCGCCGCCAACATGGCGAAGATCTTCCCCCAATATGCGACGGAAGATTTCTTTGTCATCAGCGATCCCTACCTCCCCTTCCTGCAGGGGCAGGCCGCCATCATGAGCAACGGCACTTGGTCGCTCTCCACGCTGCGCCGCGATATGGAATCAATCAGCCCCGAACGCCTTGAAGAGTTGGGCATCGAATCCTCCGATGTCACCTCCTTCCGCTGGGGAACCTTCGAGAACCCGTCGATGGAGGGACCGCTCGTTCAGACAACCGCCAAAGCGGTCGAATCGTCACCCGGCCCCTATCTCAGCATTATCGAAAAGAGCCAGGAGCAGGTGGAGCGGGCGCTCAACTTTGTCATGTTCTGGACCTCAGCCCCCGGCTACACTGCGTTCATGGAAGGCTCCATTGCCGCCAATGAATTCTCGCCTGCCGGTCCGCTGCTGATCAGCGGCGTCGAGGAACCGCCCGAATACGCCGAACTCTGGGAAGACCTGGAGTTCAAAGGCAACGCCGAGATCAACTACAACGGCTTTTGGACCAGTTGCGGCGGCGGCAACTTCCAGACTGACGTGCGCAACCTGCTCAAAGACGCGCTAGAGGGCACGCTCGCCCCCGATGAATACGCCAGCCAGTTGCAAGACTATATCACCACCAACCTGGACGACATCATTGTACAGGTCGGCTTCACGCAGGAGGACATCGAAAACCCGGCCCGTCAGCCCGGAACATGAGATGAACACCTATCCCGAACAAACTGGTCGCTCTGTACTGCCCCGTGCCCGCGTCCCCGCGCGGGCCGGGCTGAACCAGCGAACGCTGCGCTTCGCCGTCTTGCTGTTCGCCCTGATCCTCTTGATCAATGGCGCGATGTTCGTCTACCTCAACCGCTTGGATACCGACGTGGTAACCCCGCGCAGCGAAACCAGTCAGGGGGTGATCCAGGCCATCGCACTCGACGGCGGACGCTTTGTCGCCGCAAACCTGAGCAACGAAGTGCTTCTGGTGGAAGGCGGTGAAGTCGTCAACAGCCTGCCTTTCCCAACCGTGGTGGGCGGGCTGGCGGCCCGCGCCGCCGATGGCCGTATCTATGTCGGCACCACCGATGGTCTGGTCACTATCCTGGATGACCAACTGCAGCCGCTGCAAGAAGTCATGATCGGCGGGCGCATCGTCGGGCTGGAAGCGCCGCCGCAAGGGGGCTTTCTGGTGGCGCACGGCGTCGGCGCATACAGCGACCGCTACTGGGTCTCCTATGTCCCCGAAGGCGACGACCAGCCCGCCTGGTCCACGCAGGCCGACTTCACCATCAGCGCGCTCGCCATGCTGGCAGATGGGACAGCCCTCTTCAGTACACTCAACTCGCGCGTGGCTGCACTCGACGCCAACGGTCAAGAACGCTGGAAGGTCACGCTCGGCCAGCCCCCGACCGAACTCGAGCCCCTGCCCGACGGCAGCCGCGTGCTGGTGGGCGACGACCGCGGCAACCTGACCCTCTTGGGCCAGGACGGCACGCCGCTCTGGGTGGTCGCGCCGACGCAGTATCCCATCCGCAGCATTGCCCATGCCCCCGAAGATGATGTCTTTTTCGCCGGTGACGAGCATGGATCGATCTTTGCCGTCAACGATGTGGGAGGCGTGCTGCTCTCGCAGCAAGTGACTCAGGGCAACATTGACGACATCCTGCCCCTATCAGGCGACGGCGGGCTTCTGGCCGTGCCGCGCAACGGCGCCTGGCTGTCAATCACCCCGCAAGGTGTGACCGGGGCCGGGACAGCTATCCAGTTGCGAACCGTCTGGATCGGCCTCAACGCCGGGCTGATCGCGGCGCTGCTGGCGGCCCTGGTCCTGGCCGTCGAACGCTGGCGGCGCGCCCTGGCGCAGCAGCTACGCTTCGCCTTCAAACAGCGCGCCGCCTACATCTTTATCCTCCCCTCGCTGCTGCTGATCCTGGTCTTTAGCTACTACCCGGCGGCCATGGCCTTCTACCACAGCTTCACCAACTTCAGCGCGCGCGGAGTCACGGAGCTCATTGGGCTGGACAATTACGTCAAGTTGCTGCGCAGCGACTTCTATTTCCGCGTGGGCTTTGGCAACATGGCGCTGATCATCCTCACCAACTTGATCAAGACCATGACTGTCCCCCTGCTGGTGGCTGAACTGATCTTTGCGCTGCGTAAGGAGGTTCACCGCTACGTCTTTCGCACCTTGTTTGTACTGCCCGCGGTCGTCCCCAGCCTGATCACCGTCTACCTGTGGCGCATGGTCTATGACCCCTATGCCGGGCTGCTCAACCAACTGCTCGGCGTCTTTGGCATGGACCACCTACAGCGCGCCTGGCTGGGCAACGAGCAGACCGCACTGTGGGCGATCATCGGCGCAGGCTTTCCGTACATCAGCGCATTTCCGTTCCTGATCTTCATGGGCGGGCTGCTCAACATCAGCCAGGAGTTGTACGATGCCGCCAAGATCGACGGCGCAACCTGGTGGTCGCGCTTCTGGCGCATCGACGTCCCTCTGCTCATCCCGCAGTTCCGGCTGCTGGCCTTCTTCTCCTTCTCAGGAGCCATCCAGGGCTTTGCCCATATCTTCATCTACACGCGCGGCGGCCCCGGCTACGCCACCTATGTCCCTGGCCTGCAAATGTACTACCGCATCACCGAGGGCGATTTCGGCTATGCCTCGGCCATCGGCGTGGTGCTGTTCATGATGGTGTTGATTGGCACGATCTTTATCCTACGCTTCCGCCGCGAAGCCTTTGAAGTGCAGTAGGGGAAATTCACCACAGATGACACAGAGGGCGCAAAGGCCAGGGTAGAGGGGGGGGTAAAGAGTAGATGTGGTTTTCTAGCCGCACGCTCTGGGGATGCCGTCGACGTCGGGTTGCAAACGTGACCTACGAATGCGCCAACCGCAGGTCAGGCTTGCAGCCTGACAGACCTACCTAGCGATTGAACTTACCTAACGAGGAATTTGAAACCGTGATGCGAACGCAGCCAACCCCATCCGTCCAGCCCAACTACCGGCAGCGGCGGCAGTGGACGACCGTCCTGATCTATACGTTGTTGGGCGTGCTGCTCTTTCTCTCCTTCTTCGTGATCCTGATCATGATCTCGCTCTCGCTGCGCCCTACAGCCCTGATCTACGCCGACTTTTGGTCACTGCCCTGGCCGCCCGTCTTCATCAACTACCAAACGGCCATCTTTGACCTGATCCCGGCCATGCTGCGCACGCTCCTTGTGACATTCGTTTCAATTGCCGGTATCCTGATCATCGCCTGCCCGTCTGCCTATGCCTTCGGACGCATGCGCTTCCCCGGCAACGAACTGCTCTTCTATTTGGTGCTGGCGGTCATGATGATCCCCGGCGTGATCCTGCTCACCCCGCACTTCATCCTGGCGCAGCAGTTAGGGCTGCGCGGGTCGCTGTGGGGCCTGATCGCCTTTTACATAGCGGGGGGCCAGCCCTTTGCCATCTTTTTGATCTCGACCTTCTTCCGCACCCAGGCCGAAGAAATCTTTGAAGCCGCGCGCATCGACGGTGCAAGCGATCTCCACGCCTTGATCCGCATCGCCGTACCGCTGGCTTGGCCGATCCTCATGACCGTC
>CAZYQJ010000565.1:0-4131 GCA_964649925.1 uncultured Litorilinea sp. | reverse complement strand
GACGGGCGCGATCAAAGGTTGAACCCGTTTCCAACCAGACACAGGTAGGGGAGCAGGCCCGGCTCTGGTGCTGTGTCCTGCCCCGTACCCGTGCTCATCTCATGCTGGCGTACATCCGAACGGATTGGTTTGATGCATTATGGCGGTACAGGTTTCATCCAGACCCAACATTGTTCTAATCACCACCGACACGCAGGGGCGGGAGATGATCTCCAGCTACGTGGATCGCCCCGGCGTGGAAACGCCCAACATTGACCGTTTGGCCCACCGGGGGGTGCTTTTCGAAAACTGCTTTACTACCTCGCCCGTCTGCACGCCTGCGCGGTCCTCCTGGTATACGGGACTGTACCCCAACCGCAACGGCGCTTGGGCCAACGAACTCGCTGTCAGCCGCCACGTTCCCCTATTGGGCGAGCAGTTGGCAGCCCACGGTTACGATGCGCTGCATGTAGGTAAGTGGCATCTGGATGCAGGCGGCTACGCGGGCAGGGGCAGGGCGGACGGTGGATTCGCCGCAGATGCATGGTACGATCTCAGGAACTTTTACGACGAAGTGGGACGTGAGGGCATTAACCGGTTCGGCGGCTGGAACCGCGGTCTAGACGACATCAATTTTTGTTTTGCACACCGGGTCGCGGATCGGGCCATCGACCAGTTGCAGCGGCGGCAGCAGAGCGGCCGTCCCTTCTTCCTATCCGTCTCCTTTGACGAACCTCATGGGCCGTATATTTGCCCGCCGCCCTTTCGAGGCAAGTTCTCGCAGGATACGATCTACAAGCCGCCGACCTTCATGGCCGACATGACAGGGAAACCGGCTATCCAACAAGCGTACAGAGAGTTCCTGGCTCGCGCTCGCCCTACGCCCGACACCTTCCCCGGCTACTATCACCGTTACTACGATTGCAACAGCTACGCCGACCATGAGATCGGGCGTCTGCTCGATGCCATTGACCGCTACTGCCCCGACGCCGTGGTCATCTTCACCTCTGACCACGGCGACCACCTGGGTGCATTTGGTCTCTGTGCCAAGGGACCAACCATGTATGATCACACGATTGCCGTGCCGCTCATAGTTGCTGCCCCCGGCTTCAAGCCTGGCCTCCGGCAGCGCGGGCTGGTTAGCTCCGTCGACGTCTGGGCGACCATTCAGGAACTGGCGGGCCTCCCTGTGCCGGACGATCCCGCCTACGTAGGGCGTTCACTGTTGCCTGTGCTGGAAGGCGAGCGCGAGGCCGTGCGCGACGAGGTGGTTGTCGAGTACAACCGTTTTGGGCGGCTGCAACACCAGGCCGACGGCTTCTTTCCCATTCGCTGTATTCGCACAGATCGTTGGAAGCTGTGCATCAACCTGTTTGATCGCGACGAGCTTTATGATCTGGAGGAGGATCCCCATGAGACCACCAATTTGATCGACGAGCCATCGCTGCGCGCGGAGCGCGCCAGTCTGCATGACCGGTTGCTGGCATGGCAGGACGAGACACGCGATCTCTTTCGCACTCCCCGCTGGGGACAACGGCCCTGGCGCAGCGACTACACCCACCACTTCCAGGGCTTTTTTACCACCGGATACGTTGATCGGTGGCCGTTCGGCGCCCTCGTCGACTGAAAACATGCAGGGAGTTCTGCCATGATCGCCGTTGACTTTCGTCCGATTGCCGGTGTGAACAAACAGATTCTGATACCGGCAACCGCAGCCGCACCGAAACAGAGCGAGGCTTCCGCCATCCATCTCCGCGACGGAAAGATCCTGCTGGTGTGGACCGAGTTCCTCGACCCTGATCAGATGCCTGCCGACGAGCGCCCGCCGGAGTCGCCACTGCGCAGCCAGGCCAGCCGCGGCGATGATGGCTACGCCCGCATCAGCGGGATGGTCTCTGCCGATGGCGGGTACACCTGGTCGGAGCCGTGGGTGGTGGTGGATGACCGTGACGCGCTGATCAACTGCATGTCCCCGGCACTGACGCGGCTGGCAGATGGGCGGCTGCTGCTGGCCTACAGTTGGCGCAGCGGGGGCAACCCCAGCCCTGGGTCGCATGTGGTCAGCGGCGCGGCCATGCGTCGCGTCCGCTTCTCCGACGACGAGGGACAAAGCTGGTCCGAACCGGTGCAGATTACCCCGGCGGATGGCAGCTATCATACCGGCTGCCATGACCGCGCCTGGACACTGCCTTCGGGGCGTGTGTTGGTGCAGTGCCATTCGCGCTTTGAACAGCCCGGCCCGCGCCAAAGCTGGCGGGTGATGACCAACTGGATCGCCTATTCGGATGACAACGGCCAGAGTTGGCACGCCTCCACCCGGCTGACCGAGCCGCGCAGCCCGCGCGGTTTTGCCGAAGCATCGCTGGCGCAGCGCGGCGATGGCAGCCTGCTGATGGTCATGCGCACGACGCTGGGCCACTCCTTTTTCACCGAATCCACAGATGAAGGCGCAACCTGGTCCACCCCCTACCCATCCGGCGTAGTCACATCTGCTGCCCCGTCGCTGTTGGCACGGCTGCCCAACTCGGATGATCTGCTGTTGGTCTGGAACCCCAATTATAACCCGGACCAGGGGGGCTTGTATGGCTGGCGTTGTCCGCTTTTATGCGCTGTCAGCCGCGATGGCGGGCGATCTTGGGGGCTGCCCAAAGCGCTGGAGACCAACTGCGCGTTTTGGTGGGAATATCCAGGCATCCTCTTTGACGGGGATACTGCCCTGCTGCACTATCGCGTCTTTCCCGGCGACCGGTCGTGCTGCCATTTGGCCCTAGCTCATATCCCCATCGCTTGGTTTTACGCCGATTAGCTACTTCGATTAGAACCCTATAGACAGGAGCGAGATTTGATGCAGCGTCCAACCGGCCAGGTGATACTCCCTGCTACGTCTGAATTCCCACGCCATTCAGAGGCTTCGGCCATTCAACTCAAGAACGGCGAGATCCTGCTCGTCTGGTCTAAATTTGTGGGGCGTGGCGACAATGCCCGCGCTCACATCGCCGGAATGACGGCCAGCACAGAAGACCTCTTCCGCACCTATATCGCCAGTGACAATGGCCGCGCCCATATTGCTGGCGCGACCTCTGCCGACCTGGGCCACACCTGGCGTAATGAGCGGGTGATCGTGGAAAACACAGCAGGGCTGAACGTCATGTCCCCGGCCTTGGCGCGGCTGGCGGATGGCGGCATTGGGCTGGTCTACAGCCACCGTGAATCCACCACAGAGGCCTGCCGCTACTTCCGCCGATCTGACGACGAGGGGCAGACCTGGTCGGATCCGGTGCGAATGACCCAAGACGGGTATAAGACGGGATGCCACGACCGGCTGACCGTCTTGACGTCCGGGCGGCTGATCGCGCCGCTCCACTGTACGGATGATTGGCACAAGCATCACCTGCATGTGCGCGTGGCCTGGTCGGATGACAACGGCCAGCACTGGCAGTTGAGCGACCCCATCGAACTGCCACAGGTATCAGATTCCGGCGAGTCGGGCTGTATTGAACCCGGCGTGGTCCAGCGCGCCGATGGATCGTTGCTCATGGTGATCCGTACGGCGATGGGTACAATCTTCCGCGCCGAATCGCATGACGAGGGGGAGACGTGGCAGGGGCTGCGCTCGATGGAGGTGGTTGCGCCGGTCGCGCCGTCCCTGATCCAGCGCATCCCAGGCACGGATGATCTGCTCTTGATCTGGAACTGGCACTATGACTGGCGAGAGCGTCTTGCCGGAACGCGGCGTCCGCTGGCCTGCGCCATCAGCCGCGACGGTGGGGACACCTGGCCCTGGTCGGCGCGCAAAATCCTGGAGGATGACCCCGGCTTCACCTATGCCTACCCCAGTTGTCTATTTGTGGATGATTGGGCCTTGATCACCTATTTTGTGACGCCCTCAGACGACCCAGGCCACACCCGATCCTTGAAGGTGACTGCGATTCCGATCGAGTGGTTTTATCAGTAAACCCTGCCTTTGGCCTACCCCAGGGGCTGTGTATAGGGCTGCATCAAAATGAGTCGGGCGCCGGTGTGGTAGCCGCCCGTCGAGTTGTTCAAGCCGTTTTCGATACCCCTAATTGCTGCTGGCCTGCCGCGCCTGTTGATCCTCGGATCGGCGGGCGGGCAGGCTTTATATGTGAACCCTTTCAAAGTCAATCTAGC
>CAZYQJ010000564.1:0-4153 GCA_964649925.1 uncultured Litorilinea sp. | reverse complement strand
GTCGCGAACAGCGGAAGCAATTGTGTGATAAAGTCTGTCACATCCATGATGCGCGCAGAGAAGCGTAGTTCTCTACAAGGGTGACGGCTTTTTCCCACTCCCAATAGTCGGATTCGGCCTCATAGGAAAACGCGCTTGGCTCCAGCGAATCTTCTTCGATGCGGCGCGAAAATTCCTGAAAATCCATGCCCCACTTGGTTTCCAGGCGCGCAATCGTTTCAAGATGTTCTTGCTGTTTGAGGGCAATGTAGTCAGCCAGCACCTTGCGTAACGCCGTCTCCAAATTTGGGGTTTCGGCGAGACGAGTAAGCAGCGCACCGAGTTCAGGTGGCATCTGTACATTTGACGCAGGAATAGCTGGCATAGCACCTTTCTCCTTCCGGTTGTCCAATGGATCAGCCCGGTTCGTCTACTACTGGCGGCGCAGGTTGGTGGCGACGACCGGCTTGTCTTTGCTGACGCGAAAATTGTCAAAATCCGCAGCGACCACGGTGTCAGGGAAGATGGCCTGCGCTTCGGCCAGGATTTCGTGCGTGGGGTAGCGGCGGCTGACATGGTGCAGCACCAGGTGCTTCACTCCAGTGTTGCGCGCCAGCCGGGCCGCCATCGCCGCAGTGATGTGCCCGTGGGCGCGCGCCAGTTCCTTGTCGGGTTCCAGATAAGTCGCCTCAATCGCCAGCAGGTCCGCATCGCCTACGTAGTTATGCAGCGGGCCGGTGTGGCTGGTATCACCCACAAAGCAGAGGCGCGCCCCACGCTGCGGCGGGCCTAAGACCGCGTCCGGTTCGATGGTGCGCCCATCGGGCAGCGTGACTGGCTGTTCGTTCGCTAGGTCGCGGCGCACCGGGCCGGGCGGGATGCCCAACGCTTCGGCCTTTTCCGGCAGAAAGGGGCGGCGGCTCTTTTCCTCAAAGAGGAACCCAAAACAGCCGTCGCCGCGATGTTGTACCGGAAAGGCGGTGACGGTGAAGCGGGCGGCATCGAAGATCAGCCCTTCTTCGATCAGGTTGAGCGAGACGCCCACCTTGGGCAACTGCGGCCCAAAGACCACCTTCATCAGGGCGTGGACGCGTGCCAGCGCGCTCACGCCGCCGTAGATGTTGAGTTCTTCCAGCGTTTCCCAGCGGCCCAACGTGCTGGCAAGCCCGCCCAACCCCAAGATGTGATCCAGGTGGCCGTGGGTGAGCAGGATGCGATCCAGACGGCGGAAGCCCAGCCCGCTGCGCAGGATCTGGCGCTGCGTGCCTTCGCCACAGTCGATCATAAACCGAAACTCATTTGCCATCACCAACGCCGAGGACAGCCCGCGCTGGACAGATGGGGCCGAAGCCGACGTGCCGAGAAATACCAGTTCAAACACGGTGGGTTTGCAGCGCCTCTTCGTAATATGCGCGGATCAGTTGATAGACGTGGCGCAGGTTGCCCTGGTCTTGCTCCAGAATTTCCTGCAGTGTGTCGAGTACGGTCATAGGGCCAATCGCTTGGTGGACGCCCACATAGTTGAGTTGCGCGCGCGACAACTCGCGCACAAAGGCAATCAACCGGCGGCGCACGGCGATCCACTGCCGTAGCGAGTCATGCAGGTCGGCGAGGTCTAGGGGGATGTTGCGGTTGGCATAGGGGTCCAGATCCGGCGTCGCGCCCGAGGCAATGTCCATCACCCGATGGAGATGGCAGGCCTGCTCGACCGTCGCCAGGTGCGCAGCAATCAGCCGGAACGACCATTCGGCGGGTTCCGGCTGCCAATCCTGTACATCCGCCATCGCTTCCAACAGCCGCACGACTTGTTTTTGGGAGTCTTGCAGGTTTTGCAGCAGTTGTTCGCGTGTGGGCTGGCGGCGGTGTGATGGGTGATCCTGGGTCAACCGAGTCATGCCCCCATTATACGACCGGAGCATGGCGCGGCCAAACCTTGCCGGAGTAGACGGGCGCGCCAGGAGGTCAGTGGGCGGCAAGCGCCCCGATCTGGCGTCGAAGCTGGTCCAGCGTAGCCAGCCCGTGGTTGATGGCGACGGGCCGGTGTTCGGCATCCAGCCAGACCGTTGTCGGTACGGTCAAAATGCCAAAGAAGCGCGCTGCCGTTTCATGCTGGATGGCGTCCAGCGTGTGGATGGCGACCCCGGCCTGCGCGCTTAGTTGCTGCAGGATCGGCGTCTGGCGAAAGTGGCATTGCATACAGTCGTCGGTGGTGAAGTAGATCAGCGCAGGCTGCCCGCGCGGGACGATGGCCTCCAGCTCCGGCGGCAGCGGGTCGCGAGTCGCCGCGGCCAGCCGCCGCACCTGATGCCAACGCCAGATCAGATAAGCGGCAGCCATTACCCCCACGGTGATCAACAGCATCAACAACCGTTCAAACAGCATCGCCGGTTCCTCTAGGGTTGCCGCCAAATGGGCAGTTCCAGATGCAGCCCGCGGCGATCCAACTGATAGTAGATAAAACAGCCCACACAGAACCCCAGAAAGAGGTTGATGGCGGCCAGCAGGATCACCAGCCCCACCAGCAGCCAGCCGATGGTGATCGCGCCGCCTTCCAGTGCGGCCACGGCGGCGAGCAGCACCAGCCCGCCCAAGCCCTGGGCAAAGAGATGCGGCTGCGGCGCGTCCGGCTCCACCTGCGGGCGGGCGATGCCTGCGGGGCGCAGGACACGGCTGTAGAAGAGTTTGAACAGCCCGGCTCGCGGCCAGACCGTCCCCACTAACATAACCAGCGCTACCAACGCGACCAGCCAGAACTGGTCGAGGAGAAAGGCCACCAGCAGCAGTGTGATAATGCTGGCCTGGTTGACGCGTAACGCCGTCTGATCGACCATCGTAGGTTGGTTTGTGTCCATGATCAATCGAAGATCCCCAGACTGATATATTTACTGCCGTCATCGGGCAGCAGGGTGATGACCACGCCTTCTTCCAACTCGCGCGCCACCTGGATCGCGCCTGCCATAGCCGCGCCCGAACTGACGCCCACAAACAGCCCTGCCTCCTGGGCCAGCCGCCGGGTCATCCGCCAGGTCTCGTCGGTCTCAATGCCGAGCAGCCGGTCGGCCAGGCCGGGATCATAGATGGCGGGCACAATGGCTGTGGGGAGATGCTTCAGCCCCTCGATCACGGACAACTCGTCTTCCGGCTGGATGGCGATCAATTGGATCGCAGGGTTGCGGCTCTTGAGATAGCGCCCTGTGCCGACGAATGTGCCGGTTGTGCCCAGCCCGGCCACAAAGTGGGTCACAGCCCCGCGGCTCTGCTGCCAGATCTCGGGGCCGGTGGTGTCATAATGGGCCTGCCAGTTGGCCGGGTTGTTGTACTGGTTGGCGTAGTAATAGCGATCCGGATCGGCGGCGACCTGTTCACGTACCTTGAGGATCGCCCCATCGGACCCTTCCAGCGGGTCAGATTCGATCAGGGTTGCGCCATAGGCGCGTACCAACGCCTTGCGTTCCTGGCTGACGTTGGCGGGCATGACCAGATGCACCTCGTAGCCCTTGACCGCGCCGATCAACGCCAGCGCAATGCCCGTGTTGCCGGAACTGCTGTCGATTAGGATCTTGCCCGGGGTCAACTGGCCTGTGCGCTCGGCCTCCTGCACAATCCGCAGCGCGGCGCGCGCCTTGACCGAACCGCCAGGGTTCACCCATTCAGCCTTGGCATAGACGCCCACGCGCGGCGAAATGCCAAAGCCGCGTGCAAAGTGCGTCAAGTCCAACAGCGGCGTGTTGCCGACATGGGCCAGGATGTCCCCCGGATGGGGGAGCGGCGCGGCGGGGTGTGCGCGGCGCCGCGTCGTCACCGGGAAGGGTACATCAAGCTGGCGGCCAGCCAGCGGTTGGTGCAAATTCATCAGCATCCTCCTGAGATGGGTCTCCCGGCAGGCTCACCGTTACCGGCGGATGTATCCCGCCGGGGACCCACAGAACCGGGGCAGCTAGGCTGTCACCAGTTCATGTTCATGCGTATGGCCCGCGTCCATGCGCGGTGGCAGGCCGCAGAACTGCTCGTAGTCGATCAGTTCAGTCACGGTGGGGTGTTCACCGCAGACGGGGCAGGCCGGGTCTTTGCGGACGTTGAGCGTGCGGAAGCTCATGTCCAGCGTGTCGATCATCAGCAGGCGGCCCACCAGCGGTTCGCCAATGCCCAAGATCAACTTAATCGCCTCGACCGC
>CAZYQJ010000563.1:0-4156 GCA_964649925.1 uncultured Litorilinea sp. | reverse complement strand
TTACTGCGGCCAGTTCTCCAGCGCGTCCTTGACCGCAGCGCAGAAGGCATCGGCGGTCGCGCCGTCGAGCACGCGATGGTCATAGCTAAAGCCCAGCGTGACCATAGGCAGGAAGGCCAGATGGTCGCCCATGTTGGGTTCCAGCGGGTGACCCTGGCTGACGACCACGGCGCGCTTTTCTATCGCGCCCACGCCCAAGATCCCCACCTGCGGCTGCACGATGACCGGCGTCTGGAAGCGGCTGCCGCTGGTACCATAGTTGGTGAGTGTAAACGTGCCGCCCTGCAAGTCATCCTGGCGCAGTTGATTATTGCGCGCCCGGTCAGCCAGTTCGTTGACGGCGCGCGCAATGCCCACCAGGTTTAAGTCCCCGGCATTTTTGATCACCGGCACGATTAGTCCGCCCATGCCGTATTGATCTGCGGGCAGCGCCACGGCCATGCCGATGTTGTAGTAGCGCTTGATGATCACGCCTTCGTCGGTCCAGGTGGCGTTGGCCGCGGGCACGGCCTTCAGCCCCGCAATGATCGCCTGGACAAAGTAGGCGGTGAGGGTGAGATTGACCCCCTGCGCCGCAAACTCCGCCTTGTGCGCCTTGCGGTGCGCCAGGATCGCGCTCACGTTCACATCCCACATCGTGGTGACATGGGGCGCGGTAAAGGCACTCTGCAGGGTGGTACGCGCCACGGCCTGGCGCATGCGTGAATGCTTGATCAGTTCCTCGCCTGCACCCGGCTCCGCCGCGGGCGCGGCCTGCGCTTGCGGACGGGCAGGGGCTTCGGCTTTGGCCGGTGCAGGGGCCGCCTCGCGCGCTGGGGCTGCTTCACGGGCAGGGGCTGGCGCGGCCTCCGCCTGGCCGGGTTGGGCGCGCGGGGGCACATACTTGGGTTCGAGCGTGACTGCCTTGCCTTGTTCGCGGCTGGCAACCGCACTCAACACGTCATAGCGCGTCAGCGAACTCAGCGGTCGATCCCCGGCGATTTCAGCCAGGTCAATGTTGTGCAGCGCCGCCTCACGCGCCACGCTCAGGGGGGGCACATCGGCCAGATCGCCGGGCAGTGCCTCGGCTTCTGCGCCCCCGCGCTGGCCGCCATCGGCGGAGGCCAGCACGTCCTCCTTGGTGATGCGCCCGCCCGGCCCCGTCCCCGGTACGGAGTCGAGCGCGATGCCTTTATCCGCGGCCACACGCCGCGCCACCGGCGACGCTTTGACCGCGCCGTTCTCAGAGGGTGCGGGCTGTTCGGCGGCCTGCGGCGCTTCCTCAACCGCTTCGGCCTCTACTTCTTCCACCTCCGCCGGTTCGGCAGCGGCTTCCGCCTCGGCAGGCGCGGCCTCCTCACCGGCCTCCTCGCCCGCTTCGCCGATCACGGCCAGCACAGCCCCGGCGTCGACCAGTTCACCCTCGCTGAAGTTGATCTTCAGGACCGTGCCCGCAGCAGGGGCGGGCACCTCGGTATCGACCTTGTCGGTTGCGACTTCGAGGAGAACATCGCCTTCGCTGACGGTATCCCCTTCTTTCACCAGCCACCGGCTGATGGTGGCGTCCAACACGCCCTCTCCCAGATCCGGCAGCTTTACTTGTGTCGCCATGTGTATTCCTCGCTTAGACTAGAAGACCTGTCAAGACGCTGGCGTTGATTATCGTGTGGTTAGGCGCAGCGTTCTTGTGTGCAATGGCATTTGGTTTTGCTGAGGTTCACCCTCACTAAGCCGCTACGGGCTGCAGCATCATCTCCAACACGGCTGCCTTGATGTGTCTCTTCCAGGGCAGCACTTCTTCTTCCAGCTTTTGCGACACAGGCAGCGAGACCGGGGCCATGCCCAACCGTCGCGCCGGGGCTTGCAGCAGGTGGGGCGCTTCCTCATAGATACGCGCCACCACTTCGGCCCCGATGCCGCAGTTGGACTGGGACTCATGTACGGCCAGCAGCCGCCCGGTTTTGGCGACCGAATCGTAGATCGTCTCCATGTCCAGCGGCACGATGCTGCGCAGGTCTACGATCTCGATGTCAATGTCATGCTCAGTGGCGAGTTCGTCGGCGGCCTCTAGGGCTTGCAGCAGACAGTAGCCAAAGGTCACCAGCGTCAAGTCCTTGCCCTCACGCTTTACGTCCGCCTTGCCGATAGGCACGACAACTTCCTCCCCCACATCGGGCAGGTCGCCGCGCGTGAAGTAGAGCATCTTATGCTCCAAGAAGACCACTGGGTTGTTGTCGCGGATGGCGGAAACCAGCAGCCCCTTGGCGTCATAGGGTGTGGCCGGGGCCACCACCTTGATGCCGGGGAACTGGGCAAAGACGCTGTCCACACACTGGCTGTGCTGCGATCCGTAGCGTTTGCCGCCGCCCTGCTGGCCGCGGATCACCATCGGCACATTGACCATGCCCCCGTACATGTAGTGCATCTTGGCGGCCTGGTTGAAGATCTGGTCGGCGCAGACCAGGAAGAAATCCATGTACATCAACTCGACGATGGGGCGCATCCCCACCATCGCCGCGCCCACGGCCATCCCCATAAAGCTCTGTTCGCTGATGGGGGTGTCGATGATGCGGTTCTCGCCAAACTCGTCGAGCAGGTTGCGCGTCACGCGGAACAGCCCGCCATAGTGGCCGATGTCTTCGCCGATTAGGAAAACGCTCTCATCGCGGCGCATCTCATCGCGGATGGCCTCGTTGATCGCCTGGATATAGGTCGTCTTACGCATCGTTGATTTTCCTTTTAAAGCTATGGCGCGGGGCGCTAGAGGGCAAAGACATCAGTATACGCCTCGGCCGGGTCGGGCCACGGGCTGTTTTGGGCAAACTCCACCGCTTCGGTCACTTCGGCCTCCACCTCGTTGCGGATCTTTTCCAGGGCTTTTTCCTTCACCCCGCGATCCAGCAGCTTCTTCTGGAGGACGACCAGCGGTTCGTGTTCGCGCTGCGCGTCGATCTCCTCGGCGGTGCGGTAGGTCTCCAGGTCGCCTGCCATGTGACCGGCCAGCCGGTAGGTGATCCCCTCGATAAAGGTGGGGCCTTCGCCCGCGCGTGCCCGCGCCGCGGCCTCGCTCACGGCATGGTGAACCACTTCGACGTCGTTGCCGTCGATCTGCACGCTGTGAATCCCATAGACCTGGGGCAGCATGTACAACTCCTGCACCGACGACGTGCGGCTGATGGGGGTCATCTCCGAATAGCGGTTGTTTTCGCAGTAGAAGATGAGGGGCAGTTTCCACTTGGCCGCCATGTTAAAGGTTTCATGCATCAGCCCCTGGTAGATGGCCCCGTCGCCAAAGAAGGTGATGGCGATGCGGTCTTCGCCTTTTATCTTGGAGGCCAACGCCATCCCCGCGGCGTGGGGAACCTGCGCGCCCACAATCCCGTTGGAGCCCATCAGCCCCAGTTCGGGGTTCATGAAGTGCATCGAACCGCCCTTGCCTTTGGCGAAGCCATCGGCGCGGCCCAAGACCTCGGCAATGGCACGTTTCGGGTCCATGCCGCGCGCCAGCGAGTGATGGTGGCCGCGATAGGTGCAGGTGAGATAGTCGCCGGGGCGGAGTGCGACGGCAGTACCGACGGCATTGCCTTCATGCCCGATGGCAGTATGCATCGCGCCGCCGATCTTGCCCGATTCGGCCAACTCCAGCAGCGATTCCTCCACCCGCCGGATCAAGTACATCGTGCGGTACATCTGGGTCAGTTGTTCATTCGAGAGTACATCTGCTTCGACAGCGGTCGCCGCCTGGGAAGACGGTCTGTCCGCCTGGACTGAAGTCGTCATAGGTCGATCCTTCCTGTGATCATAAAGCTTGCGCAGGGGTTCCTCTCAAAAACCGCGTCTCGCGCAAAAAAACGGCAAGTCCCACCTCCGGGCTACCGTATTGTGATGACAAACCAGCATAACAAGCCGCAGTCACAGCCCCGCCGGGCGTTGCCCAAATCCAAGCGTATCGCTGAAGAACAATAGCTGATTATATCATAGTAGCCTGGGCAAGCCCCAACATCTGTGGGCCAGCACACGGCTTTACTTCTTCCCGGCCTGCCGCTGGCGCGGTGTCTGAACCACACTTTCACGCCAGATTTTACAGATCAGGGGGCGGGTGATATGCTTGCCCACACTCCCGGCGTTGTGCTGCCGGGGGTACATCTGCCACGCAAGGGAGGAAGCATGTCGAGCC
>CAZYQJ010000562.1:0-4164 GCA_964649925.1 uncultured Litorilinea sp. | reverse complement strand
CGCGCGCCGGCGCTTGCGGATCGCCTTGGGGCGGCGGAACCTGGGCGATGACCTGATCCAGCACTTCTTCGACGTTGATCCCTGCCTTGGCGCTAATGCGCGGGATGTCTTCCGCGGGGACGGCCAGCAGTTCTTCGATCTCTTCGGCCACGTCGTCGGGCATCGCACCGGGCAGGTCAATCTTGTTGATCACCGGGACGATGGTCAGGTCTTGTTCCAGGGCCGCAAAGAGATGCGCCATGGTCTGCGCCTGAATGCCCTGTGACGCATCCACGACCAGGATCGCGCCTTCGCACGCCTGGAGGGCGCGGCTGACCTCATAGCTAAAGTCCACATGGCCGGGCGTGTCGATCAGGTTGATCTCGTACTCCTGGTCGCCATGTTTATAGATCATGCGCACCGCGCTGGCTTTGATGGTGACGCCTTTTTCGCGTTCCAGTTCCATCGAGTCCAACAATTGCTCGCGCATTTCCCGGCTGGTCACGGTCCCGGTCATCTGGATCAGACGGTCGGCCAGCGTGCTTTTGCCGTGGTCAATATGAGCAATGATTGAGATATTTCGGATATGGTCCAGATTCATGTAAGTCTATCGTTTATGTTCCTACGCCAATGCCATCCGCCAATCTGAGTCACTCTATCATACCGGGCCAGGGGGCGGCAAACTGTATGGCAGAAAGCAGTAGTCAGAAAGAAGTTGTCAGTAGCCAATTACAGAAATGCGATTTCTGGTATCGCTTGGGGCGCACACATGCTGCGATTGCCGTTGATGTCGGGCAACATGCCCGACCTACGATACCCTCTGTTCTGACAACTGACAACTGGCTACTGACTACTGCCCACTATTCACTGGCGGCTTGCGGCAAGCGGTTGGCGAACCAATTGACGGTGCGCTCTAGCCCTTCGGCCAGCGGTATCTGTGGCTCCCACCCCAAGAGCGTGCGCGCCTTGGCGATGTCCGGCTGGCGTTGGTGCGGGTCGTCCTTGGGCAGCGGCTCGAAGCGAATCCCGGCGCGGTTGCCGGTGAGGGCATTGATGCGCTCGGCAAACTCGCGGATGGTGATCTCCGCCGGGTTGCCAATGTTGACGGGTTCCACCTCATCGCTCAACAGCAGCCGGTAGATGCCGTCGATCAGGTCGGATACGAAGCAGAAACTGCGTGTCTGGCTGCCGTCGCCATAGACGGTGAGCGGCTCGCCGCGCAACGCCTGCTTGATAAAATTGGGCACCACGCGGCCATCGTCCAGGCGCATACGTGGGCCATAGGTGTTAAAGATGCGGACGATGCGCGTCTGCACCCCGTGGGCGCGGTGATAGGCCATGGTCATGGCCTCGGCAAAGCGTTTGGCTTCATCATAAACGCCGCGCGGCCCGATGGGGTTCACATGTCCCCAGTAGCTTTCTGGCTGGGGATGCACCATCGGGTCGCCATAGACTTCGCTAGTGCTTGCCAGCAGGAAGCGCGCCTCCTTCGCCAGCGCAAGACCCAAGGCGTTGTGCGTGCCCAGGCTGTCGACCTTGAGCGTCTGGATCGGCAGTTCCAGGTAGTCTACCGGGCTGGCCGGACTGGCAAAGTGCAAAATGGCATCCAACGGCCCTTTGAGATATATGTAGTTTGTGACATCATGATGAATAAACAGGAAGTTGCGGTTTCCGGCCAAATGGGCGATGTTGTCCGTGGTCCCGGTGATCAGGTTGTCCATAGCGACGACCTCATGGCCTTCTGCCAGCAACCGATCCACCAGATGGCTGCCCAGGAATCCGGCCCCGCCAGTCACAAGTACTCGCATCAATGCCAGTCCTTTCTGTTCCGTACCGCATCAAATAGGCCCGCTATGTATCCCACGATCCCTTTTGGCCCTATGGAAATGCCCACGGCTCCGGTGTTGGGCATCTTGGCCGTGATCCTGGCCCTGGATGTTAGCGGGCGCTACGCTCGACGGCTGGGCATCGACCCCGATGACCTTTGGAACGTCGGGTTGATTGCGCTGGCCGCGGGACTGATTGTAGCCCGACTCTGGAATGTTTTCCAGTTTTGGCCTGTCTATCAAGCTGAACCGATCTTGATCTTCAGCATCCGGCCCAGCGGGTTTGAGTTCTGGCCTGGGCTGGTGGCTGCAGCGGCGGCAGGGTATGGGTATCTGCTCTATCGCGCCCTGGACCCGGTGCGGGTTGCGGCGGCGCTGGCGATCGGTTCGCTGGCGGGCGGTATGCTGATCGCCATCTCCGGGCATGCCACCGGCGCGATCCTCGGCACGCGTACCGATGTCCCCTGGGCGCTGGCCTACTTTGGCGAGATGCGCCACCCCGTGGGGCTGTATCAAGCGGTGGGGCTGGCCTTTTTGGTGATCCTCTTGTGGATGATAGGGAACCCGGCGCGACCGGGCCGCGTGGCGCTGATGGCCGTATTGGGGTACAGCCTGCTGCGGCTGTTCACGGATGGTTTTGTGGACAATGCGGCGTTGATCGGCGTCTTTCGCCGCAGCCAGATCGTGGCGCTGCTGGCGGCGCTGACCGCGTCGGTGATCCTGGCGCGTACCGCGGCGGCCACTCCGCTGCAACCCGCCGGCCGGCCGGAGCCTGCGTCTACTCCGCCGCTGGAAGACCCGCAGTAGGGGCCAACACCTGGACGACCAACGCCAGCCCGCTGGCGATGTAGACCGTGGCGGGCTGTGTGGCGACCTGGTTGCTGATCCCGCGCGTGCTGCCCAACTGCAGCGTCGCATTGGTCAGCGGGTAGAGCAGCCCCTGATAGGTGATGCCGGTCACCTCCGGTGTCAGCGGCAGCAGGCTGACTGTCGTCCCCGGTGCACCGCCCAGCCGCAGCGTTTCACCCCCGCGCAGCAGCGTCGCCACCTGGCTGCCTTCGACCAACGAGATCAGCGCAGGCCAGACGCGCTGCGCCAGGATCAGCACATTCGCCAGCGTCTGGTCCAGCCGCCCGCCCAGCGCACCCACGACCACAACCTCGCGCGCGCCGTCGTTCACCGCGCGTTCAATCGCCAGTTCCAGGTCGGTGGCATCCTTGCCGATAGGGTGGCGTTCGACCTCTGTCCCTTGGGCTTGCAGTTTGGCCAGGATGGACGGATCAAGGCTGTCCAGGTCACCCACGATGACATGAGGGTGCACATCCAAGGCCAGCGCGTGGCGCGTACCGCCATCGGCGGCTATCAGGTGATCATCGGGACGCAGCCAGGGGCGCAGCGCGTCGTAGTCGTGGATCACCCCATTAACAAAAACAACTGCGCGCATAGCGCCCAAATTTCTAGAAACGTGTTTTGTGGATTAGAAAAATGCCTGCCAGATGAAGATGGCAACCATGACAATGGCGAGCGTCATCTCGACAATCGCCGCCACGACCAGGCTGCTGACGTAGGCCTGTACTGAGGTCGTGGCTGCCTGCGTGCTGCCCTTCTCCTGATACTCGACCAGCCACATCCCGCCGACCGCGCCTAAGATCGCGCCCAGGATGCTGCCCAAGATCGGGACCCAACTCAGCGCCACTGCGCCCAAGATGCCGCCCACAATCGCGCCGATGATCGCCTTCCAGCTGGCTCCGGCGCGGCGGCTCATGACTGTACTCAGAAAGATATCAGACCCCCACGCAGCCACGGCCAGCACACCCAGCACAATCAAGGTACCCCAACCGATGCGCGTGAAGCCGTCGGCCCAGGCCCAAATCAGTGCGCCCAGCCAGATCAGGAAAGGGCCAGGCAGCACTGGGATCACGGAACCTGCCAGCCCCACAAAGATCAGGATGATCGCCAATAGCCCCAACAAGCTAGGTGCGTCTACTGACATTGTCACTGTCCTTCCGAACCGAACACATCGAACTGGGTCAGCGTTAGGTGATCCATGCCCTGCCATCTACTACGTGCAGCGGCAAGAGCAGGTCGCGGGCAAAGATTGGCGGGACCTGGATCCCTAACTGCTCGTAGAGCATGGGCGGCACGCCGATATCTCCCAGGTAGAGGTCGCCGCATGCGTCGCGGCCGGGCATCACCAGCAGCCCGGTTTTGGGGAGCGCCAGCGTTAAGGTGGCGGTCGCCTGGATGTGCGGCGTCAACACCTGGCCTACGGTGGCCTCCACCCCGCTGGGTACGTCCAGGCTCAAGATCGGGGCCATGCTGCTGTTGGCAAGTTGGATCAGGTCACGCGCCTTGCCTC
>CAZYQJ010000561.1:0-4179 GCA_964649925.1 uncultured Litorilinea sp. | reverse complement strand
TGAGCGAGTTCAGCCTGCTCTTCCCCTTCTATTGGAGTGTGCGCCGCCATGTGGGGGTCGTGCCCTGGATCAGCGTCTTTGCGCGGCCCGCGCTGGCCGTGGCGGTCATGGGCGCGGCGATGGCTGCGCTGGTGCGGATGGACATCAACATATGGATGGCTGCGCTGGCCGGGGCCGCAGCCTATGCGCTGGCATTAGTGTTCATGGGCGGCTTGCGGGGTGAGGAGATGCAGGCCCTGCGCCGCAAACTGCCGGGGGCTGGCGATCCGGATCGCCAGGCGACGAGCTAGATACCCCCGGTTGCAAACCTGTATCACGGGGCTGGAAGTCGTGTAGAAAACACGTAGGCGAGAAATCGCGTGCGACGATTCTTGTGGTTGCTGGTCGGGCTGATCCTGGCTGGCTATGGCTTTGACCTGATCGCACAGGCAGATGCGTTTGTGCCCTATATTGTACGTGATGGCCTGCTGGCGGCGCTGGCGGGCGGCTTGATCTTTGCCTTGCACAGCGCGGCGCTGCCCATGATCTCGATGCGCCGCCGCACCTGGCCGACCACAGGCCGCATGGCGTTGCTCATCAGCGCAGCCTGTAGTGTGGCCGCGGCGGGCGTGTTGGCGCTGCTGGGCGACCAGGGCTGGCCTGCCTGGTTTGGCGGGAGCCTTTGGATCATCGCGCTGGGGCTGTGGGCCGCGGCGCTGATCTGGCCGGGGCCGGAAGACTACGCACCGCCCGCCTACCGCTGGACGCGCGATGCGGTGGGCCGGATGGTGCGGCTGGCGTTGGAAGGGAACGCAGGCGCAGCGGATGTGCCGCCGGGCCGCAGCCGTGGATGGACGCTGGCGCTGCTGCTGATCTTGGCGGGCGGCTGGGCGTTACGCCTGTGGCGGCTGGCCGCGCTGCCGCCCGACTGTCTTGACGTGGAGTGCGCCCAGGCGCTGCGGCTGGTGGAGGGGCGTTGGTGGGCCGGGCTGGACGCGCCTTCGGCCAGCCTCTATGCGCTCGCCGCCGCGGCCATCTACCGGCTGAGCGGTGATGCATTACTGGCGCTGCGGGCATCGGCAGCGTTTTGGGGGTGCGTCACGCTGCCGATCTTTTACTGGGCAGGCCGCGCCTATGTACGGCCTGCGGGCGCACTGTTGGGGCTGGCGTTGCTGGCCTTTAGCCCGTGGCATCTGTGGGCAAGCCGCATGGGCGAGGGCTGGATCGCCGCGCCGCTGCTGCTGTTGGTTGTCCAGGGCGCAGCCGCCCGCGCCCTGCAGTCGGGCGACCTGCGCTGGGCCGGGCTGGCAGGCGGCGCGCTGGGGCTGCTGCTGGCCCAACCGCTGGCGCTGCCAGTCCCCACGCTGATCTATCTCGCGCTGGTCACCGCCTTGCTGGGCTGGGCGATGCGCCGCGACGATGACAAGGTCGCATGGCCCGTAGTCTGGATCACCCTCGGCAGCGCCCTGGCTGTAGGGCTGCCGCTGGCGATTTCGGCATGGCGCGGCGCAATGGATGAGGCGGCCTCCGCCGCGGGGAGTGTGTGGGCCGCACTGCTGCATGGCGGCGGCGCGCCGTTGGCGATCTTTCTGGATGCCCCGCTGCTGCCCCCGCTTGTCGCCGCACCGTCGCTGGCCGGGCTGGTGACGCTGGCGCGGCGCGGGCGCAGACCTCACCCCCTCCTGCCCCTGGTCGGCCTGGCGATCTATCTCTTGGCGGCTGCAACGGGCGCATCCGGGGCGCTGCTGCCGGGGTTGGCACTGCTGGCCTGGCTGCCGTTTCTCTATCTGGCCGCAGCCGTGGCGATGGATCAGACGGTCGCCGCGTTTGACGCGGCCTGGGCGCGGCTGGTCCCCCTGGCGCGCACCGTCGCCGTGGGGCTGGCGTTGGTCCTGGTGATCCTGGGGCCGGAGGTGATGACCCTGCAGCGCCAGTGGCGTATGTCTTCGGGCGGCCAGGATGCCGTCGAGGTCGCCATGGGGCGTTATCTGGCAAGCTGTCTCTCCGGCCAAGGGGGGGACGACCCCTGCGCGCATAGCGCGGAGAACGCGCCGGTTATCTATGTGCCGCCCGCGGTGTTGGCGCATCCATCCACGCGGCTGCTGCTGGGCGCGCAGATGGACGAGCGCCGCGTGCGCCCTCTGGATGTGGGCCGCGACCTGCTGCCCACCCTCGCACCTGCGGGGAGCCTGGTCTACCTGGTGGCGATGGACAACCAGCCGCTGATCGACCTGCTCCAGCAGCTTTACCCCGGTGCTCAAGTTCATGCCGAACCGCGCGACCAGGCAGGCCCGACACTCTTTTTGGTCTATGCCATCTCCCGCGATGAAGTGCTGGCGCATCAAGGGCTGGCAGGCATGTACCGCCAGGAGGATGCGAGCAGCGGCGAGATTCGCCAGGATGGGCCGCTCGCTTTCGCGTGGGCAGAGCAGCCGCCGTTGGAACCGCCCTTCGAGGTGGTCTGGGAAGGGTCGCTGCTGGTCCCGGCAGCCGGGGAGTACAGCTTTGAGATCGAGGGGGTCGCCGCCCACGCGCCCGACCCGGTGGTGAGTATGCAGCTTGACGGGCAGTTAGTGTTGGATACGTCGCTGGGGCTGGTGGGACAACGCCAACAACTGGCGCAGGGCTATGTGCAGGTGACGCTGCATTACCGCACTGCCGCTGCGCCCGGCGACTGGGCGATCCGCTGGCAGCCGCCCGCAGGCAGCGCCGAGCCGATCCCGCGTGCCTTCCTCTACAGCCCCCCGCTGCCCAATATCGGGTTGATCGGCACGTATCATGCAGGGGATAGCTGGCAGGGGCCGGTGCTGACCGTCCGCAAAGACCTAGTGCTGGGCGCGCCGGTGGATGTGCCGTCACCGTACAGCGTGGCGTGGACCGGCAGACTGGCCGTGCCGCGCGCCGGGGAGACGATCTTTGCCGTGACAGCCAACGGGCCGGTCCAGGTAACCGTCGCCGGGCAGCCCGTGCTGGACTACCTGCCGCCCGCGCGCCTGGGCGAGGGACCGGCCTTCAGCCAGGCCAGCCTCTACCTGGAGAAAGGGTGGCAGCCCATCGAAGTGCGCTATGCGCCGCCGCAAGGGGAGACTGACCTGCGCCTGATCTGGCAGCCAGCGGGCAGCGCGCCGATGACCCTGCTCAGCCGTTATCTGCTGCCCACGACCGCCGAGGTGGCGACCCACGACGTGCCGCTGCCGCCCGCGCCGGAACTGGTGGATGCACGGCTGGGCAATGCGGACTTTGCACTTTCAACCAGTATGGAGGTGGTCCAGCCCGCGCGCACGCTGCCGCCGCAAAACCTGCCGCCGCTGCTGGCAGAGATGCGCCATCAGGTGGGGAACGGCTGCGGCGCAGGGCCGGGCCAGTTCAACCTGCCGCACGGCATGGCAATGGATGCCGCCGCAGGCCATCTCTATGTCGCTGATACGGGCAACCGCCGCGTGGTCGCGCTCGATGTGGAGAGCGGTGCGGTCGTCGAAATCTACGCCGCGGATGGATTTCAAGAGCCGGTGGATGTGGCCCTGACGCCGGATGGCCGCCTGTTGGTGCTGGACGCGCTGGCCGCGGCCATCTTCCGGCTGGATCGCGCCACAGGGGAGGCCGCACCGCTGGCGCTGCAGACCGACTTCTACCGCCCGCGCGGCCTGGGGGTGGATGCCAGCGGGCTGATCGGGGTGGCCGATACCGGCGGCGCACGCGTGGCCCTGCTGGACGCGACGGGTGCGCTGGTGGCCCAGTTTGGCGGGCCGGGCACTTACCTGGGCGACGGGCAGCCGGTCGATGTCCTGGCAGCGGACGGCCGATTCTGGACGCTGACCGCCGAAAATGGGCGGCTTTGGCTGCTGGACGCGCTGGGCAGTTTGCCGCTGATGCCGCGCAGCAGCACGATCGAGGGGCCGCACCTGGCCGATCTGCCTGATGGTGCGTTCTTTGTGAGCAGCCCAGCGGGCCGCACGGTGCTGTATATCGCACCCAGCGGCCAGCCCTTGGCCCAAGTGGTGCATGGCGAGGGCTGGGAGATACCGACCGGCGTAGCCGTGGGGACTGCGGCGGGCCGGACGACCCTGGCCGTGGCCGACAGCGCCGCCTGCGAGGTGACGATCTGGCGCGTGGTCTTGGAACCATAGGCGCGGGCGCGCCATGTGCCAGAAACAAAAACAGCCGCCCGGCAACACAAGCGACCGGACGGCTGCTTGATTC
>CAZYQJ010000560.1:1779-4184 GCA_964649925.1 uncultured Litorilinea sp. | reverse complement strand
ACACCGATCACCTCGCTGACGCTGGAGACGTCGCCCAGGGTCACGCCGCTCAAGGTCGCAATGTCTTCCGCCTTGGTGCGGGCATCCTCAATGGCCAACTGCCGCGCATCCGACTCAACCGAGCTTGGATCGTCCAGGGCAAACTCGATGCCGTAGATGTTGTTCGCGCCTGCTTCCACGGCGGCATCCAAGATGGTGCCGACGTTGTCAATGTCGCGAATCACCACCGAGACGTTGTTGCTCACACGGTAGCGCACATCACCCTCGGCTAGTGGGCCTTCAGGGCCGTACCGCTCGGCGAAGATGCTGAAGCCCGACGTTTGCAGGTCTTCCTCAGCGATCCCCTGCTCGCGCAGCGCATCCAACACCGCTTCGACCGTGGCCCGGTTCTCGGCGCTGGCCTCCTGCACCGTGTTCATCACCGTCTCCACGCCAATCGAGACGCGCGCGATGTCGGGCTCAATCGTGACCTTGCCCTCGCCCACCACCGTGATCGCACGCGGTACCGTGGCGGAGACAACGGGCAGAGGCTGCGGTTCCGGCTGCTGAGTCTCCTGCGCTTGTACCGCAGGGGCGGCCATCCACCCGCTGTAGGCGGCTACAAGCACAGCCCCTAGCAGCAAAAGTGTGACGAACGCTGTACCTACGACGCGCAGACTTGCCTTACTCATGTTCTCTGTCCTTTCCTCAACTTCACAAAGCACGTTGCTTTCTCGATACTAGGCAGCACACCGAACTGCGTGTTCTTGCCTTCTGACATAGGACGGGCAAGGGAAAAGGATTGTTCCGGCAATTTTCCGCGTACTTATCTACAAGCATGCGTACTGAATCAATAGTATATGGTACGATCCACTAAGTTACTGTAAGCGCCGTTGAAAGGAGCCTCCATGCCCGAGCCAATGATTGTAGCCAAGGCCATCCACAAGACATTTCGAAACGGCAAGGTCGAAGTTCACGCGCTGCGCGGGGTCGACTTGACCGTAGATGCCGGGGAGATGGTCGCCATCATGGGGCCGTCCGGCTGTGGCAAGACCACCCTGCTCAACTGTCTTTCAGGGCTGGACGAATTCGACAGCGGCGAGGTCATGATCGAAGGGGCCGACCTGCGCGCCATGAGCGACCGCAAGCGCACTGCCTATCGCGCCCGGCGCATGGGGTTTGTCTTCCAGACCTATAACCTACTGCCTGTGATCACTGCGGTGGAAAATGTCGAACTGCCGCTGCTGGTCAGCGGCGTCGCGCCCGCCGCGGCGCGCAGCCAGGCCCTTGACGCCCTAGCCCAAGTGGGGCTGGCCGACCGCGCCCATCACCGGCCCGCCGAGCTATCCGGCGGACAGCGCCAGCGCGTCACCATCGCACGCGCCCTGGCAAATTCCCCGGCCATTGTCTGGGCCGACGAGCCGACCGGCAACCTCGACAGCAAATCGGCACAAGACATCATCGACCTGATGCGCCACCTTAACCAGACGCAAGGACAGACCCTGGTCGTCGTGACCCACGACCCCGACGTCAGCGCCCTTTGCGACCGCATCGTGCGTATGCAGGACGGGCAGATCATCGATCATGACGCACCCTTGAGCGAAGTGCAGGGAGGGCTGCATGCAGTGGTTAGTTAACGTGATGATCGGCCTGCTGATCGGCGTGGCAGGCATCTTGATCTATGTGCTGTTCTTGAGCTGGCGCAATCCGGTGCTGGTCAAGATCGGGCTGCGTAACATCCCGCGACGCCCCGCGCAATCGATCTTGATTGTCCTGGGGCTGACCCTCAGCACGATCATCATCCTCAGTTCGCTGACCACCGGCGACACACTCACCTATTCCGTGCGGCGGCATGCCGTCCAGGCCTACGGCATGATCGACGAGATCATCGCGCCGCCGCTGCTCTCGGCGTTTGTCGGCATGGGAACAGAAGGCGAGATGAGCGAAGAGATCTCGAACCTGGAACAGTTGACCGAAGGCGGCCTGACCAGCGTATTGGCCTTGCTGCAAGGCGGCCTGCCCGGTGTCCAGATGGAACGGCTGGACCAACTCAAAACCGAGGCCGAGGCCGACCCGCTGATTGACGCCGTGGCCGGATCGATCATTTTTCCCACAATCATCCGCAACGCCAGCACCGGCCAGGGAGAGCCGTTGGGCTTTATCTTTGCCGTGGACGACGACTATGATCAGACGTTCGGGCTAACCACGGTCGAGGGCGAAACGGTGCAGGTCGAAAGCCTCCAGCCGGGCGTCAGCAACATCTTTGCCCAGGCCGCCGACCTCTTTGCCCTGGTGCAAGACGCAGGCGATCGGCTGCTTCCTGGCAACTTTGAAATCTCCGACGTGGCAATAGCGACCGCAGCCATCGGCGCGGCACTCTCCACAGGCGCAGCCGAAGAGGGGATCGACCTCAGCCAGGTCAACAT
>CAZYQJ010000560.1:0-1679 GCA_964649925.1 uncultured Litorilinea sp. | reverse complement strand
CGCCAGGGCGATGTCTATCTCAACCGCCTGGGCGCCGACCTGCTGGACGCGCGCGTCGGCGATGTGCTTGAGATCTATATCGGCCCGATCCCCCTGCCCTTCCGCGTGCGTGCCATTGTGGATCAAAGCGGTCCGTTGGGCACGCTCTCCCCGGTCGTCATGCTGCGCCTGGACGAAGCCCAAAAGCTGCTGTTCATGCACAACAAGGTGAACGCCATCCTGGTCTCCAACCAGGGGGACGAAATCGAGGGGATCGAACATACCGAGGCTGTTAGCGACCGGCTCAAGGTGCTCGCCCTGGATCCGGATGCCGTGGATCAGGTCTTCTCCATCCTGCAGCAGCCGGACGTGCGCCGTGTGCTGGAGGCAGAAGCCGCCACCTTCGGCAGCGAGTTCGACGAGGAGTATGAAGGCCCTGAGTTTCTGCGCGATATCATCCGCAACGTCGCCCAGGTTGACAATGGGCAGGCCCAGATGACCGCGCTGCTAGCCGCGCTGGACGAACCCACGCCCACCCCTGCTTTTCGCCAACTGCTGGCCGACCTCAACCTGCGGTCCTGGATCGGCAGCCTGCCGCTGGGCAGTGAAGATGCCCAGGCGTTGAACAGCGCAATGGCTGAACTCAACCAGTTTGACGTGCTGGACCCGCTGAACAAGGCGTCCATTGCCACGGTCGCCGATGTGGGCGGGGCAATCTTTAGCACGATCTTTTCGGTCTTTGGCATCCTCTCGATCATTGCAGGCGTGCTGCTGATCTTCCTGATCTTCGTCATGATGGCCGCGGAGCGGCGCAGCGAGATGGGCATGGCGCGCGCCATCGGCGTGCAGCGCAGCCACCTGGTACAGATGTTTGTGACCGAAGGCGTAGTCTATGACCTGATTGCCGCGGCGTTGGGCGTGGGGTTGGGGCTGCTGATCTCCTATGCCATGGTCGGCTTTTTGGGGACGCTCTTCAACCGTGCCGCCGAACAGTTGATTGGGCAGTCCAACCTCTTCCGCGTCTACTTCCGCGCCGCCCCGGTCTCGATTGTGATCGCCTACTGCCTCGGCGTGATCTTCACCTTTGTGGTGGTGACGATTGCGGCCTGGCGCGTCAGCCGCCTCAACATCGTGGCCGCGATCCGTGACCTGCCGGAGCCGCCCGGCGTGGGGCGCACCACACGCTGGGGGCGTGCCGGGCGCGGCGTTCTGGGGCCACTGGTGATGGCCTTGGGCGGCCTCATTTTCTACTACGGCACACAGACCGGTTGGGCTGTGATCCAGGTCGGGCTGTCGCTGCTGTTGGTGGGCGTCATGTTCTTCACCGGCTGGCTGCTGGATCACTATTCCCGGCTGGATGCAGACCGCGTGAAGCGCATCGTCTACAGTACGATTGGTTTAGGCCTCCTGGTGATCTGGGCGCTGCCGTTGGGCCGCTGGCTGGGCCAGTCCGGTACAAATCTGGTGACAGGCGGGGTGTGGGCGCTGCTGGCGTTTGTGGTGGGCGGCCCGCTGATCATTCTAGGCGCGATCCTGCTCGTGATGTTCAGCGCCGACACCCTGGCCGCGCTCGCCACGCGCGTCTTCAGCGTCGGCGCGCTCACGCCGGTGCTGCGGACAGCCATTGCCTACCCGCTCAACGCACGCTTTCGCACCGGCATGGCGATGCTGCTCTTTGCGATGGTGATCAGCACGGTCAC
>CAZYQJ010000559.1:0-4184 GCA_964649925.1 uncultured Litorilinea sp. | reverse complement strand
CGCGTGCAGGGCCAGCAGCCGATGCTCGGATAGTTGCGGTCGTGCAGTTCGTTGTAGGGCAACTGGTGGGCGTGGATGTATTCCCAGATTTCTTCCTCGCGCCAGTGGATCAGCGGCGCCACCTTGACCACGTTATACCGCTCATTCCACACCACCGCGGGCGTGCGGGCGCGGGTAGTCGCCTGGTCGCGGCGGATGGCCGTCACCCAGGCTGTGCTGTCCGCCAGCGCGGTCTGCAGCGGTTCGACCTTACGCAGATAGCAGCACATGTCCGGGTCGTGCTGGTAGAGCGCAGGGCCATACTGTGCGTTCTGCGCCTCGACCGAGAGCGCGGGCGTCACGCGGCGCAGCGTGCGCTGGTAGCGATCCTGCACCCGTTCGATTAACGCCTGTGTTTCGGGGAAGAAAAAACCAGTATCAATATAGAAGATATCGGCGTCGGGCTGGACGCGCAGCACCAGGTCGATCAGCACCATCCCGCTGGCCCCAAACGACGTGCCCACCGCCAGCCCTGGGCCAAAGGTCTCCACGGCCCACGTGATGATGTCTTGCGCGGTTTCCTGCTCCAGACGGGCATTCAGCCGCGAAAAGACGAGATGGCTCCATTGTAAAAAGCCGGGAGCCGCGGCAAAGGCTTTTGACATCGCCCGCCACTCCCTCTTACTAGGCGACAGAGGCCGCAGTCTGATCGACGATGGCGGCCATGCCGGTGCGCGCTGCCCAATCGCCGATGCGTTCACCTGCCTGCCGGTGTTCGACATAGGCCGCCAGCACGGCACGGATCGCGGCTGGCAGTTCGTTACTCGGAACCAACTCGCGGTAAAGCGTGTTGAGCCGCGTGCCTTCCATGTTGCCGCCGAGATAGATGTTATACTTGCCCAGCGTGCGCCCTACCACGCCGATATCCGCCACATAGGGCCGAGCGCAGCCGTTAGGGCAGCCGGTCATGCGGATCGAAAAATGCTCTTGATCCAGCCCCAACTCGGCCACCACCGGCTCCACCTGGTCGATCACGTCCGGCAGGAAGCGTTCCGCTTCGGCCAATGCCAGCCCACAGCTTGGCAGCGCCGGGCAGGCCATCGCATAGCGCCGCACCAGGCTCAGGTCTTCCAGCAGCGGCACGCCATAGCTATGCAGCAGGTCCTCCACTTCGGCCTTCTGTTCGGTGGTAAAGCCGCTGAGCAGGATGTTCTGCTGCGGGGTGATCGCCAGATGGGGCCGGTAACGCTGCACGACGGCGCGCAGCCCGCTGCGGATGCGCCGTTCCCCCTGGTCGATCACGCGCCCGTTCTCGATATAGAGGCCCAGGAACCAGCGGCCATCGTCTTGCAGATGCCAGCCCAGGTGGTCTTCCGCTTCCAGCGGCGGCATGGGCTGTTCGGGGGCGAGGGTATAGCCAAGATATTCCTCCACCTTAGCGCGGAAGGCATCGATGCCCCATTCATAGACCACATATTTCATGCGCGCGTGTTTGCGGTCGGTGCGGTCGCCAAAATCGCGCTGCACCAGCACGATCTTTTCCACCACGTCCACCACTTGCTGGCGCGGCACATAGCCGAGCGGCAGCGCCAACGCAGGATAGGTGTTGGGGTCGTTATGGGTTTGGCCCAAACCGCCGCCCACGTAGACATTGAAGCCGTGGACGGTGACGCCATCCTCCGCCACCAGCCCCACCAGGCCGATGTCGTTGCTCAGGATATCGGTGCAGTTGTCGCCAGCGGGGGCAAGTGCGATCTTGAACTTGCGCGGCAGATAGGTCTTGCCATAGATCGGGTCGGGTTCAGGCGGATCGCCGCCTGCGCCATCGTCAAAACGCTGGCGCGTCTTGTTGCCGTCCTCATCTTCCAGCCAGATCTCATGGTAGGCGCGCGTCTTGGGGAAGAGATGGCGGGTGATCTCCTCGGCCACAGCTTGCAGGTCGCCGCGTACTGGATCGCCAAAGGACGCCGGGCAGGTCATTACATTGCGCGCCACATCGCCACACGCGCCCAATGTCGTCACCAACGCCTTGTTCAGGGCGTTGAGCGTCCCTTTGAGGTCGTGCTTGATCACGCCGTGTAGCTGAATCCCCTGGCGTGTGGTGAAGCGCAGGTCGCCCTGACCAAAGGTGTCGGCCAGCGCGTCGTGCAGCAGGTATTGATCGGCGGTGAGTTTCCCACCTGGCAGTTTGCTGCGCACCATAAACATGTAACGCCGGTTGTTGCGCCCGCGGATATCGCGGTCATGCTGCTGGTAGATGCCGTGAAACTTGAGAATCTGCTTGACGCTCTCGTCGAACTGGGGGGTGGGTTCGTACAACTGAATGGGCAGTGTGCCGCGCAACCCACGGCTGGTCGCTTTGATCTCTTCAACTGACATGGCTGGTTCCCCTTCCATACACTATGGGACTGGATCGGATCACGCCATCGGCACACAGGCATACATGGCCCATGCCAATGGCGCACGCCAATGCGATGGTGACTGCTATGCTGCCCGCACGCGTGGATACAGCCAAAGCAAGGCGCGGCGGCAGGATCAGCGCAGGCGATTTTTCAGTTGTCTTGGCGAATTAAAGATGGGCGCTTAGAACAGGCAAGCGCCTAACAACAGGAGCAACAACAGGGGGTACAACAGGAGGTGGCTGCGGAGAAGGTGCGGAGGGTCCGGATAGATTCCAGCAGGTAGATAGGTAAGACCCTGTGCCTTGCGGCAGACAGCAGCGGCCCACTACGGTTCATAGCACACCTCGCTCACCTGGTCTGCAACCACGAATGGCTACAGCCTCGATAGGGATTAGAAATGATACGGAAAACATCCACAGCGCAACAGCCGCAGAATGCACGATAGTATAGGGGCATCCAGCCGCGATGTCAATTCTAATCAAAAACGTTTCAACCCGTGGCGCTACCACGCACCGGCCCCAATCCCGCGCGCCATGGCCGAAGCCGCAAAGACCATCAGGACGACCAGCCCGGCTTGAATCCAGCTAATGGCCGCCATCCCTCGGGCGGGCGCGGTGTCGAGCGCCTGTGACCGTCCCGTCTGGATGCGCCAGCGGATCAGCGTCGTCATCGGGCGCACCTCTAAAATCAAGATGAGGATCAGCAGCCCCATCTTGAGCGCAAACGCCCAGTTATGCAGATAGTAGGTCGTACCCTTTTCGATCCCACCAAAGGCGCGGTACAGCCCTGTCGCGATCCAGAGTAGGGCCGCCACGCCCCACATCGTATCGGCCCAAAAGACGCGCCGCAGTTCATCCGTATCCAGCGAACTGCTCAACCCTTGAGCGCGCATGATTACCGCCCCCAACCCAATCCCCAATGCCAATAAATGCAGCGCAGCCAAAAGCCACTGGACCAGCATATCGACCTCCAAGCGAGCGTGATCAAGTTCAAGACTGTGTTTTTCTGGGGGGAAAATTCAAGAGGCTCCGGTGTCTATTGCAATGGGTGTGATCACCAAGAGGATCAGCTTTAGACAGTTTGCGCCAGTATACAGGCCGCGGCGCGCCCTTGTCAACGGGTTCGCGCGCATTTGGCTTGGGGAACGTTCGAGAGGTTACAAAAGCTTTGAAGGTGTGACGGCGGTACAGCCGGAGTAGGCAGGGGCGGATAATTGCCTACTGACGGTCACGGCGAACGTGCCATAATGGCAGCACGCCCCCCACGATACTTGCGCCCGCAGGAGGGAAAGGAGAGCCATGCGGCCTCAAGCCTCTGCGCTCGCTCGCCAAGCCGTCTTACCTTACCCGCCGAGTTGGATGGACCGCCTCATGGGTGCGGTGGAACGCCTGCCGCTGCCCTACTGGCTGACCTATCTGTTTCTAGCTATCGTCGAAGGTCTGCTCGTCCATGTCGCGGCTTGGCTCGACGGCACGATAACGCCAGGGGTCGTCGCGCCGATCTTTTTACTCTTTCCCTTCCGCACTTGGCTGGCATTGGCGCTGATGACCTACCTGAACCACGAGGCGCGCCAATCACTGCGTGATTTTCGCCCCCTGCTCGACTCCGATGAGACAGCGACCCGTCTGGCCTACAGGCTGACGACCATGCCGCCACTTCCGGTCTTGGTCAACAATCTCGTGGGGTTTCTCTATTTTCTCTTTCTCGTCCTCTATTATCCTGTAGAATGGTTGGTCGACCGGCCCCTGCTCACACCGACCTATCTGTTCTCCGGCTTTGTGTCCTTCTCGTTGGCAAGCGTGA
>CAZYQJ010000558.1:0-4195 GCA_964649925.1 uncultured Litorilinea sp. | reverse complement strand
CGCATCCCCAACGCCAGGCTGATCGTCACCACCGCGGGCAGCCCTTCGGGGACCGCGGCAATCGCCAGGCTGACGGCGATCATAAAGCTTTCAACCATCGCGCTGCGCGTCTCCGGCGAGAAGCCCTGCACGAACAGCCCGCTGCGCAGCAGCCCAATCAGGAAGACGATGCCACAGACGGCCAGCGCGCCCCAGCCGAGGGTTCTGCCCAGTTGATCCAACCGTCGCTGCAGCGGGGTCTCCTCGGATTCGACGCTCTGTAGCATGTCGGCGATCAGCCCCAACTGCGTGCTCATGCCGGTATCGACCACCAGGCCGCGCCCGCGACCATAGGAGACCACCGTGCCCATAAAGACCGTGTTTTTGCGGTCGCCTAGCGAGGCCTCGTGGTCGAGGATGAGGGTGGCGCTCTTTTCGACCGGCACCGATTCGCCGGTCAGCGCGGCTTCTTCCACGCGCAGGTTGACGGCTTCGAGCAGCCGCATATCGGCAGGCACATAGTTGCCCGCCTCCAAAAACACAACGTCACCGGGCACCAGTTCCGCCGCTGGGACCGACCGGTGCAATCCATCGCGCAAGACTTGCGCTTCGGGCGAGGCGAGCTTTTTGAGCGCGGCCAGCGCTTCCTCGGCGCGCTGCTCTTGCACAACGCCCAGGACAGCGTTGAGCACCACGATCAGCAGGATCGCCCCGGCCTCAACCCAGTCGCCCAGCAGCGCCGAAATAACCGACGCCACAATCAGCAAGATGATCACAAAATTGTTGAGCTGGTTGAAGACCAGTTGCCAGAAGCTGGGGCGCGGCTTTTCTAGCAGTTCATTTCGCCCATAGCGTTCCAGACGCCGGGCCGCTTCTTCGGATGTCAGCCCGCGTTGGGGAGAGGTCTCCAGCCGGGCGAGCACTCTGTCAAGGTCAAGGGCGTGCCAAATCGTGGATATATCAGGGTCGGAGGAAGATTGGTCGGGGTTCAAGTCGTCAGTCATTCGTTATACTCCAACAGCCTATGTCGCGGAACGGCTCCGCGACAACGGAATCAGTTATATCTATACACTTTATCACGGAGATGGGAATGTCGTACACTCCTGGATGAAACCTTCTGGTCGCTTGCCAGAGGTATCGTGATAGGTAGCCTCGCCGAAGATGACAGCCAGATCCTGCGCAAGTCCTTGACGTAGGGCGCGGCTGTACGCAGCGTACGATGGCGGACGCCAGCCTGGCCGATGGGGGGTGACGAGGGGGTTGCCCCTGCTGCCGTTGATGCGCTAGTGCGCCGCTTGCCGCTCATAGTCGCGGCGGAACTGTAACGCCTGGCGGATGCGCCCGTCCGGGTCTTGTTCGCCCCCAAACTCGAAGCAGAGCAGCAGCCGCTGCGGCAGCTTGTCGAGCGCGGTGAAGATGTCCACCAGCGGCAGCGTCCCCGCGCCCAGTGCAATGTGCGACGCATCGGGCGGCGCATCGACATCCTTGACATGCACATAGATGGCGCGGTCGCCTATCGTCTGGATTGCCTCGACCACGTCTTGGTTGTGACGCGGGTAGTTGCCGATGTCGATGTTGGTACGCAGCGCAGGCGAATCCAACCGGTCCAGGATGTGGACGATCTCGGCCAGCGTCCCGCCGGGCGACCCCACATAGTTCTCCAGCGCGATCTGGATGCCCTGGTCGGCGGCATAGGCGACGGCTTGCACGGCCTGCGCCCAACGCGTCTTGTCGTCATCCGGGGGAGTGGCCCCTGGAAAGACGCGCAGCAGCGGCGACCCCAGGGCCTTGGCCGTTTCAATATCGTGCAGCAGCAGGTCAAAGGCGGCTTTGTCGGGGCTAAAGAGCGTGTTGTGTGTGCCGTAGGTAACGATCAGCCCCAGCATTTCAATCTGTTTACGGATGGCTGGCAGTTCGCTCAGATAGGCGGGCCAGGCTTCGCGGCGCAGCTCCACGCCATCTACGCCCAACAGGCTGGCCTTGTCGACCATGTCGGCAATGCATAGAAGGCCACTTTCCAACTGGGGAAGATATTGGACAACTGAGATCAGGATCGGACGATCCGCAGGCATCATCGTAGCTCCCTTCGAGATCCGGGTAGGTGGTCAGAGATTGATATACCTTTTATCGTACAAGAAAGGGGCCAGGTCTGAAAAGAACGCTGCGACTTATACCCGCGCCGCCGGTTGCCTATTGACAGCGAGATGCGTCTGCGTTAGGCTATCGGCGTCTGTAGCACGCATGTTCTTGATCCCGGCCCAAGGAGGCGCATATGACTGCACCTACACCCGACTCCCACAACGTAGATGCCTCTCGAGAAAATGAGGTTGGCGCACTTTACCATCACCTGCTAGACTGTTGGAATCAACGCGATGCAAACGCATTTGCTGCCCTGTTTGCCGAGGATGGAAGCAGCGTCGGTTTCGACGGCAGCCCGATCAATGGGCGCGCTGACATCGCGGCAACCATCGGCCAGATCTTTGCCGACCACATGACCGCTGTCTACGTAGGCAAGATCCGAGAGGTGCGTTTCCTTGCCCCCGATGTGGCCCTGGTACGCGCCGTGTGCGGGATGGTGCCGCGCGGCCAGCAGGACTTGAACCCGGCTGCCAACGCGGTGCAAAGCCTGGTGGCGACCCGGCGCGACGGTGAATGGCGCATCGCACTCTTTCACAACACCCCCGCACAGTTTCATGGCAGGCCTGAAATGGCTGAGGCGCTGACACAAGAATTGCGCCAACTGCTGTAGCCAGTCCCTATCCGGGCCGCCGCCAAGTTCGTGAATCATACTGGAACCAAGTTGGTCGTCGCAATCGTTCAGTTTGGAACAAATGTAAGCGTAATTATGGTACGATCGTTCCAGAATGGTATGCTACAGACATGGCACGTAATAAAGGATTTGACGAAGACTACGTCATTGAACAATCGTTGGAGATATTTCGCCGCCAGGGATATGAAGCGACCTCGATTCGCGACCTGGTGGCGCGTCTAGGGGTGAGCAGCAGCAGCCTGTACAGCACCTTTGGCGATAAAGACACGCTCTTTATGCTGGCCCTGGAGCGGCACAGCCGCCAGGAGCGGGCTATGATTCGCCAACGGCTCTCCAATCCAGACCATCCGCAGGCCACGATCGAGCAGCTATTCTGCGACTGGATTGACCAACTGATGAGAGATGAATTGCCCGCAGGATCGCTGACGCTGCGCGCTGCCGTCGAACTGGGGCTGAACAAACCGGCCATTGCCGAGTTTTTGAGCGCTTACTTTGAAGAGTTGGCACAGATTTGGGCCGACTTCCTGGCTGAATCGGTACGCCGCGGGCGTTTGGTTCTGGCCGACCCCGCGCCCGACGTAGCGCGCTATCTGCTTATAGCGCTGTACAACCTGAGCTTTCTGGCGCAGATGTACCGGAACCGTGTCTATCTGGAAAACTATGCGCGCGTGGTAATGCGCGTGTTGGGGGATGCAGAGGATTCCCCTGTCATGGCTGCTACGGCCATGCCGCTCGCTTCGTAGTCCCGCTGTTGTCTATTCATTTGCGGACAGCCGTCCCGCTGCAGGCGACCGTCTACGGTAGGCCAAGGGCCATCGGCTGTTCGATTCGAGAGTTTGACAGATGACCAAACCAACACCTCCCTTTGTGTCAGGGGCGCTGCCGCTGGTAGGCCACGCCTTTGCGTTTCGCCGTGATGCCTCCGAGCTAGACCGCCGCGGCCATGCCGAACATGGCGATGTGTTTGCCGTTAAACTGGGCGGCAAGCCTGTGGCTGTCGTCACCGGTGCGACGTACAATAAACTCTTCTATACCCAGACCGACGATGCGCTGAACATCGGCGATGTCTATGGCTTTCTCAAGGCTGCCTTTGGCGAAGTGCTGTTTATGGCCTCTAGGGAGAGTTACGCCAACCAGCGCCCCATCCTCCAGGCAATCTTTAGCCGCGAGCAGATGGCTCGCTATGTCCAGGCCATGCAGGCCGAAGTCCAGCGGTGGCTGGACGGGCTAGGGGAGGCGGGGGAAATCGACATCTCGGCGGAGATGCTGTCGTTGACGCAGCATGTCGCCGGGCACGCCTTTCTCGGCCCTGACTTCCGCGCTGAACTGGGGGAAGCCTTCTGGCGTGACTATGAGGCGATCAGCCAGTCACTGGACCCCATCGCGCCTGCCAACCTGCCGCTGCCCAAGTTCATCCGCCGCGACCGCGCCATCCAGCGCATCCGG
>CAZYQJ010000557.1:0-4198 GCA_964649925.1 uncultured Litorilinea sp. | reverse complement strand
TGGCTGGGCTGCTCCTGCGCCCCATCCATCCCATCCACCAGGATATTGCCGACAATCTCGCCTATAAGGCCCTGACCTTGGTGGTCGTGCTGCCTGTGGCGCTGCTGCTCGCCTGGGTGTTTGACGCCCACTTTAACTGGCAGTGGTGGTCGGTACCCCTCTTCTTCCTGGCGCTGCTGCTCGCCGGGCTTCTGCGCATCCTGGCTGAATGGACGCTGGCGATGGCCGCCTTCTGGACGACGCGCGTGGGCGCGATCAACCAGATCTATTTTGTCATAATGACTTTCTCATCCGGCTCGCTTGCCCCGCTCGCCCTGTTTCCCCAAGTCATACAACAGGCCGCATATCTGTTGCCTTTCCGCTGGATGATCTCCTTCCCGCTGGAATTGGCGCTGGGGCGACTTACGCCGCAGCAAGCCTTCACCGGGTTGGCGGTGCAACTGATCTGGATCGGGTTGATCCTGCTCTTGCTGAACGGCATTTGGCGTATCGGCGTGCGCCGCTTTTCCGCTGTGGGCGCATAGGAGAACACGTCATGAGTCATCAACTGCGCGTGATCGGCACCTATCTGCGGTTGGGGGCGCTCAACGAAATCCAGTATCGCACCAACTTCTGGATCAACTTGCTCCAGTCGATCTTGGGTCTCGCTACCGCCATGGGGGGGCTGGGCGTGATCTTCCTCCACACCGACACGCTGGCCGGGTGGCGGCCTGCCGAATTAACCGCCCTGGTCGGGATCTTCTATATCATGCGCGGCACGATCCGCGCCATCATACAGCCCAGCATGGAAGCCTTTATGGACGCTGTGCGCAAAGGTACGCTGGACTTTGTGCTGGTTAAGCCCGAAGACGCTCAACTGCTGGTCAGCTTTCAGCGTGTTTCGCTTTGGAGTGTGCTGGATGCACTGCTCGGCGTCGGCGTGGTGAGTGTTGCGCTTACGACACTGGGTAGGCAAGTCAGCGTCGGTCAAGTTTTCGCTTTTGCGATCGCGCTGCTCACTGGTGCTGTTATCGTCTACAGTTTCTATATAATCCTGGCGACCTGCGCCTTTTGGTTCATCAAAATCGAAAATATCCTGGTCATCTTCCAAAGTCTTTATCAGGCAGGATTGTGGCCGGTAGGCATTTATCCCCAAACGCTCCAGATCATCTTGACCTTTCTCGTACCGGTGGCCTTTGCGGTGACCGTCCCTGCCGAGGCCGCGGTGGGCAGGCTCTCACCGCAGACGCTCTGGCTGGCGCTTGGTTTGGCTGTGGCGCTCTTCCTCTTTGCGCGCTGGTTTTGGCGCTTCGGTCTGCGCGCCTATTCCGGCGCCTCCGCCTGATGCCTGCCCCATGAGGGGCAGTGTTACGTATTACGTGCTTAGTGCGGTGCTCGACCTACCACGCAGCAGTTTCAAGCTAGCGGATCTTGCAAGGAGAAGACAATGGCTGACCACGCGAAGGAACAAAAGATCGTCGAACCTCATTTGAGCAAGGAACCAGCGATTGGACCCTGGTTGTGGGCGCTCCAAGATGCACGTCAGAGAACCATGGGACAACTGGAGGGGTTGACCCCTGCCGTGATTGACTGGCTACCACCGGACGGTGGGAGTAGCATCGGGACAATTCTGTATCACATTGCCGATATTGAGGCCGACTGGTTGTATGCCGAAGTACTTGAACAGTCATTTCCACCGGAGGTTGCCGCGCTCTTTCCATTCGCAACCCGGGATAGTCAGGGTCACTTGACCCAAGTACCGGGATTCAGTTTGGAAGAGCATCTCAGACGACTCGAAGCCGTGCGCGCGCTGCTGCTCGGCGTATTTCAGCAGATGGACCTCTCCGATTTTCGTCGGGTTCGTTCGCTGGAGTACTACGATGTGACCCCGGAGTGGGTCCTCCATCACTTGATGCAACATGAAGCAGAACATCGTAGTCAGATTGGGGCGCTCCGAGCCAGCGCGGAACGTAATCTTACAACAGGATGAGTATAGGGGCAGCGCATTTAATGAGGTCAGATCTATAATCACCCGGTTCCACACCATGCTTGATTGCGACGTCGTACTGGTTGGCGCAGGACACAACGCGCTAGTCTGTGCCGGATACTTAGCCGCCGCCGGGTATAAGGTGATCCTGGTAGAACGCCGCCATACGGTCGGCGGCGCGGTTGTGACCGAAGAAATCATCCCTGGCTACCAGTTCGACCTGGGCGGCTCCGCCCATATTCTGATCCATCACACGCCGATTGTGGCCGATCTCCAGCTTGAGCGGTATGGGCTGGAATACATTGACCTTGATCCGCTTTTCTTCGCCCCGTTTCCCGATGGCAGCCACATCACCATCTGGCGTGATGTCGAGCGAACCTGTGCCAGCATCGCCGCGGTCAGCCCACGTGATGCCGACGCCTACCGATCCTTTGTCACAGACTGGCAGCCGCTGGCCGAAGGCATGGTCAAGGCCTTTCTCGAACCGCCCACACCTAGCAACCTGTTCCGCAACCTGGTACGCCGCACCAGCAGCGGCGCAGACCGCTGGGAGCGTCTCTCCGATATCCTGCGCGGCTATGGACAGGTGATTCGCCAGAACTTTCACGACCCACGCGTCCAGGCCGTGATCGGCTGGATGGCTGCACAGTCCGGCCCGCCGCCGGGGGAACCCTTCTCTGCGCCCTTTGCGCTGTGGCATCCCATGTACCACCAAAGCGGCGTCAAGCGCCCGCGCGGCGGGTCGGGCATGCTCACCCAGGCACTGGCGCGCATGATCCAGGCACATGGCGGGCATCTCATCGCAGGCGCGCCGGTCAAAGCGATCCTCACACGGCAGGGTCGCGCGGTAGGCGTTGAGACCGAGGGCGGCATCCGCATCTCTGCCCGCGCGGTAGTCTCCGGCGCACATATCCATACCACGCTGCGCCTGCTGGATTGGGATGCGATCCCAACTCAGGCCCGCCGCCTGGCAGAACGCAGCCGGATCGGCAATGGGTTTGGCATGATGGTACGCTATGCGATGCGCGAACTCCCCAGGTATAACGCGCTGCCTTCCTCGGCGGGAAACGGGCCCGGGCCAGAGCATCGGGCGCTGCAGTTCATCTGTCCCAGCCTCAACTACCTCGAACGCGCCTATGCTGATTACCTCGCAGGCAGGCCATCCACGGATCCCGCGCTGATCGCCATGACCTTCTCTGCCGCCGATCCCACACTTGCGCCGCCCGGCCACCACACGCTCTTTCTATGGGGGCAGTACTACCCCTATGAACTTGCATCTGGCGAATCATGGGATAAGATTGCTCCTCAGGTGGCCGACCGCATGCTAGCCAAACTGGCTGAGTATGCACCCAATGTGCGCGGCGCGGTGATCGGCCAACTGGTCGAGCATCCGCTTTATCTCGAGCGAGAGCTAGGGCTGCTGCGCGGCAACGTCATGCATTTGGAGATGTCCATCGATCAGATGTTTCTGCTGCGCCCCGCGATCACCTGGGGAAAGTACCGCGGGCCGATTCCAGGTCTCTATTTGACCGGAGCCAGCACGCACCCGGGCGGCGGTATCATGGGTGCAGCGGGCCGCAATACCGCCCGGATCGTACTGCGCGATCTCGCCCGTAAGCGGCTCTAGCCCGCAAGGAGACCATCTCCGCCATTGCACCGTTTCACAGATGACACCGTTCTACCTATTGAGGAGTCTGTTGAATGACCACGTCCAACGACGCGCCAACCCGGATGGCACAGGTGCAGCTTACTGTCAACAACGGCAAGACCTACACAGGCGATCTCCCTATCCATGATGTAGTTCATCTGGCGTTGGATCGCCTTCTGCCTCACGAAGTGCGGACCAACCACCGGATCTCGGTCTACAAAGGCGACGATCTCATCTATCCAGACATGTTCCTCTATGAGATCATCGACCACTACGGTGACGCCTCTTTTCGTGTGGTTGCCGAAGAACTGAACATGGATAGCACGCGCCCCTTCACCAACTACGGTTTTGACCATCTGGCGCTTGCCTTTGAGGATCGGGCCGCAGCACGCCGCTTTTTTCACGAAGGGCTGAAGTTGGAGGTCGTGCGCGACGACGACCATCTGACGGTCGTCACCAGCGGCAATACAGCGCTGTTCCTCTTTGACTTTGATCCCAATGCGCCGCTGGCTCCGCCCGCGCCCAGCCGTATCCATCACCTGGGCTTTGTCGTGGATGACCTGGAAGCGGCTGCGGCGCATCTG
>CAZYQJ010000556.1:0-4200 GCA_964649925.1 uncultured Litorilinea sp. | reverse complement strand
GGCAGTTGCAGGTGTTCCTCGTCCAGCGGCAGGTAACGCGGTTTGCCGTACTGCTGGCGTGTTGCGGCATAGACCACCTTGACATCTGGGTTTTCATGGCGGCACGCTTCAAGGATCGAGAGCGGGCTGCGCGCGTTGATCTCCAGGTCGGTGAAGGGGTCTTTCATCGAATCCAGATGGCTGACCTGGCCCGCCAGGCTAAACAGCACATCCTGGCCGCGCACCAGGGCACGCATCGAATAGGGGTCGCGCACGTCGGCGATGTTGACACGCAGCCGGTCCTCATAGCCAGCGATGTTAAAGAGGTTGCCGCCATAGTCGGGGATCAACGAATCCACCAGCGTGACCTGCGCGCCCAGATCCACCAGCCGCCGCGCCAGGTTGGAACCGATAAAGCCCAGCCCGCCGGTAATCAGGACGCGCTTCCCGGCATACATCCCCAAATAGTCGGCCTGATCAATCATAGCGTTGCGTCAATGTACCCTCTAACAGTTGGCGATAGGATCGATCCACCGAAGCCGCCAGTTGCGCTTCGATCCCGTAGTGATGGGCGATCTGCAGCGCGCAGCGGATCACGTCTTGGACTTCCTTGGCAAGTTTCATCGGGTCCGGCTCGCCATGCTTGGCGCGCTTCACGCCGCTCGCTTCAAAATGGTTGATCTGCGCGGCCAGTTCTCCGGCTTCCTCCAGCAGGCGTGTCGCCATTTGATAGGGGTCATTACCGCCGAAGGCGGCCAGCAGCCCGGCGTTGATGCGGCGGATCTTTTCGAGAAGGTCTGGTTCGTCCATCTTTGCCTCACAAGTTGGGGAGTGGGCAGTAGGCAGGTAGGGGCAGACGCAGAACCTAAACCCGGCGCAACCCACGGCCCCTGTTCTCTGCTCATAAAGTGGGCGCACAGCGCCATCTCCGCTCTCTACTGCCCACTGCCCACCTGCCCACTGTCCTCGTCTCGCAGCCGTGCAAAGTGATCCACATAGCGCCGCGCCAGGTGAGGCCAGCCAAGTTCCTGCTCGATACGCCTGCGCCCGGCGGCCCCCATACGCTGCCGCAGCGCGGGGTCATCCACCAGACGGGCCAGGGCCGCGGCCAGCGCATGGGCATCCTGCTCCTGCACCAACAGCCCTGTCACCCCGTCCACCACGGCCAGCGGGTTGCCCGCCACATCGGATCCGACCACCGGCTTGGCGCAGCTCATCGCGTCCAACACGCAGACGTTCAGCCCATCGGCGGGACGGCTGACCGCGGGCATCACCAGGATATCAGCCAGGTTGTAATAGACGCCGATGCGGTCTTTGGGCACGTTTCCCACCCAACGCACCCGATCCGCCACACCCAACGATGCGGCCAACGCCTGCCATTCGGCCCACTGGTCACCCTGGCCGACCATCACGGCGACCACATCGCGCTGCCCCAGCGCGGGGTCGGCCAGGGCGCGCACCAACACGTCAAAGCCCTTTTTGTAGACCATACGCCCCACGCTCAACAAGACCACTGTGCCGGGCACAATGCCCAACTCAGCGCGCAGCGCATCCACGCCCGCAGGGTTCGGGCGGAGCGCGGCAGGGTCTGTGCCATAGATGATCATATCAAATTTTGCCGGGTCTGCGCCCAGACGCACCACGCTGTCGCGCAGCGATTCGCTGTTGGCGGTGAGCAGCCCGGCCTGGCGGAAGGCAAAGCGCGCCATGCTGCGAAAGAGCTGATTCTTGCCTGCCACCTGTGCATCCGATCCAGGGACAGAAACGACAAGGGGGATCCCCAAACGGCGGCTGGCGACCGCGGCGATAAAGCCGTTGGGCAGCAGCCAGTGAGCGTGCAGCACGTCGGGACGGCAGCGTGCGGCCTGGCGCAGCACAGTTGTGATGCCCGCCGCAAAGAGGGCCGGGCTGAGCAGGTAGCTGTCAAAGCGCAACGCCAGATCCGACTGCATCGAGCGCATGTAGCCCAACCGGTGCAGCGAATCGGGCCAGGCATAGCGGTACAGCCGCAGGGTGACCGGGTGAGTCAGCGGGCGGGCATAGGCCGGATCATAGGGTGCCCATACGGTCACGGCATGGCCTTGGGCTGCGAATTCCTGGCAGAGCGATTCGACAAACGTGCCGCTGAAATCACCGGCAAAGCGCGGGTAGTTGTGGGTCAACACGCCGATGTGCATGATCAGATTGTAGCGCAACAGCAGGGGAACAGGGAAAGCAGCGCACCACCGGACACAAGGGCCGGGTTGCACCGCTGCGGGTGAAGAGGGCTGAAAAAGGTGATGGGGCAGAGTTTGGTGAACTCTGCCCCATCTGGCTGAGGATATAGGGTGGTTATTTGAGGCCGATTAGCGCCGGGTTGCTCTTACGAGCGGCGGTTCACCGGCCTCAGTCCGGAGAGGCTGTTACGGGATGCAGATACGCTGGCCGACGTACACCCACTGGTTCTTGTGCTTGCGAACCTCAGGATTGGCGTCGAGCATCTGCTGCGGGGTCTTGTGATACATCTTGCCGATGTCATACAGACCCTCGCCGCCCTTGACCACGTGGTAGCCACTGCAGGAAACATAGTCGTCCTTGCCGCCATGCTTGCCGTCGTGCTTACCATCGTGCTTGTCGAACTTCTCACTCTCGGAATGGCCAACCTGCTGGTTGACGAAGTCCTTGAGTTGGATACAGTCACCCATCGGCCACTTGGGCAGACGCACGGTCTGGCAGGTCTTGGTGTGAGGCAGCCAGCCGTCCTGTTCTTCCTCACAGATTTCGTACAGCGCACCAGGGATGCGGTAGTCATTCCGTGGGAAGTCGAACCGGTAGTAGCCACGGCCATCGGTCGTCACGTCGTCGGGGTCGTAGCCGCCTTCGTCCAGAGGCTCAATGGTGATCTCCCAGTCGGCCAGACCGAAGCCGCCGTTCGCATCCACCTTGTAGCCTTCGACGCAGAAGCCGCTGTCGTCCTGGCGGTTCTCGAAGGTGTAGACCTCTGCCGGGTCAACACAGTGGTTGCCGGTCACGACCACATCCTGCTCACGCCGTTCATACGGGGTCGAGTCGTCGACACGCTCGGCCCAGCCAGCCCGGTTCTCTTCCACCAGGGTATACGGCCCCAGCGGCAGATTATCGAACTCGACCCGGCCCGTCGCATCGGTCACGCCCTGGCGGGCAATGCTGCCGTCCTTGCGGTACAGCGTCATCGTCCAGCCAGGCACCCCGTACTCACCGGTGTAGGTACCACCAGCACCGGGTGTCACCAGTGTGGCGTTGCCGTTCTCAGGCGCAGGGATGATGCCAAGCTTCTGGACGGCGATACAACCCACCACCAGCTCGTTCTTGAAGATGACCTGGATCGGCAGTTCGGTGGTCAGGTAGTCGCGATCCTCGATCTCCAGCACCTGCTGGCCGCTGGGCGGCACCACAGGCATGTACTCGCCCTTGTCATCCTTGGGCGGGAACTCGGTGAAGATCCAGGTGCCCGGCGTCAAGGTGAAGAAGGCCTGACCGTTCACGTCAGTCTCTTCCTTGTCGGGAGAGGCAAACAGGTTGCCCTTACCCGGCTCAACCTTGATCGTCCAGTCCTCCAGACCAACATGGTTGGCGTCGAACTTGATGACCTCCACCGGAACGATGCGGCGCATCTTGAAGCGGATACGCACACAGTCATCCTCGCCCACGTTGATCGGGAAGGTGATGGTGGTCGGCGTCACGCCTTCCCAGCCTTCACGCGACTCGATCGTGGCGGTGTAGACATCCGGCTCTTGGGGCAGATCCTGGAATTCGAATTCGCCCTCGTCGAGGTCGTCATCATCCTCATCCGCCGAGACCGTGGTGCTGAGGATCCCACTGGCGCTGGTCAAGGTAATCCCCCAACCGGCAAGAGGCTCCTCTTCCCAGTTGATGACCAGACCTTCGACACAGTAATCGCCAGGAGCAGTGGTCGGTGGAATCGTCTGCGCGTCCGCCGAAGAGTAGGCGAACGCCGCATACGCCACCAGCAACATCGCCAAGGCAATCACCGGCAGCAGCCACAAATGGGGCGACCGGCGTGCCTTAGACTGGGTTGGGAACATACATTTCTCCTTTCCTAGACCCTAGTGAAATGAGAGAGACCAAGAATTTCCATAGAACCAAAACCGTTTACAACTAAGATCGTGTGCAAGCCGTCCTGCGACGCTTTGCCCGTTTGACGTTCATAAATCATCTCATTGCACCCTTACCCCCATTTTT